>JAAZNS010000288.1 GCA_012798185.1 Chloroflexota bacterium
CGGCAGAGCGCGCGGCTCATAACCGCTTGGTCGCAGGTTCGAATCCTGCCGGGCCCATAAGTTTTTTCGGGGGAAATTCAAATAGCCGCTGCTTCAGCAATCATGGCAGTAGATTTCTAATAATTCTTTAAAGTCGGCATCATCTCGTATTGCTTCAAAAGCAGGCTCATCCTTTGCCTGATCGCAATATTTATGTGGAGCAATGCGGAGCGCCTGGCGGAGATTGCTTAATGCTTCTTCCATTTTCCCCAGGTGAGCACAGGCGCAGGCTTTGTTGTAGTAGGCATCCTCCAATTCAGAGTCGAGGGCGAGCGCCCGGTCACAATCTTCAAGTGCCTTTTCATACTGCCCCAGGTTGGCGTAAGTGAATCCGCGGTTGTTGTAGACATAGGCATCATCAGGGTTCAGCCGGATGGACCGGTTGTAATCCTCAAGCGCCTTTTCATACTGCTTCAGGTGACCGTAGCAGTTGCCGCGGTTGTAGTAGGCATCCCCAAAATCAGGTTCAAGGCTGAGCGCTTTTGTAAAATCGGCGATCGCCTTTGCATGCTGGCGCAGGACCGCATAGCTGGTCCCCCGGTCGTAAAAGACAGAAGCATTATCCGGCGCGAGGCGGGCAGCCTGATCATAATCTGCGATCGCCTTTTCATCCTGATCCAGATTGGCATAGCAGAGCCCGCGATTATTGTAAGCCGCCGCAAGTTCCGGGTCAAGGCGCAGCGCCTGAGTGAAATCTTCGATCGCTTCTTGATATTTTTCAAGTTGAAAAAGACAATTGCCACGGAAGTAATAAGGCTCGGCATTTTCAGGATTGATCCGCATCGCCTGGCTGTGATCATCTACCGCTTCCTTGTACTGGTTCAGCCGTGCATGGCAGATCCCACGGTTGATGAAAGCTCCATCCATTTGGGGGTCAAGGTGGAGAGCATGGTCGTAATCAGCGATCGCTTCCACATATTGATGCAGATCGACATAGCAGTTACCACGGTAAAAATAAGCAAGTGCAAAATCGGGATCCAGCTCAAGAGCCTGGGTATAACAGTGTATTTGCTCTGCGGGATTGGCGGCTTGGCTGGCTTTTGCGAGCCATTCTTGGGCTAATGGGAACTGTTTTGACATATTATGTTTATATCCTTGACAAGACAATTAGAAAATGTAATTATATATTCTCATAGAGATAAAGTAATTTGTAACTTGATAGGTAATCTAAATCAGACTCGATTCATAATCATGGAGGGAAAATGAATTTAGAAACTCAAATCCAAAAAGAATTATGGGAAAATATTTGTACAGCTTATGAATCAGGTAATTATTCACATGCAATTCTTGATGCAATCCATTATTTAACAGATAATATTCGATCAAAAACTGGTCTTGATGGAGATGGAATTTCATTAATTAATAGTTCGCTAGGAGGCAATTCACCCAAATTAAGAATTAATAAATTTCAAACCAAAACAGAAAAAAGTGAACAAGAGGGATTAAAATTCTTATTAATGGGATTATATGAATATATTAGAAATCCAAGAAGCCATGAGAGTATAAAAGACAAGCAAAAACAAGCTGATACTATTATTGCCTTTATAGATTATTTACTAACCGAATTAAGCAAATCACAAATACCTTTTACGATAGAGGATTTTCAAAAAAAGGTTTTCGATCCTGATTTTGTTCAATCCAACACGTATTCAAAATTATTGGTTGATGAAATCCCCCAAAATAAATTGCTTGATACATTTATCGAAATTTATCGAAGAAAGGAAGATACTTCAGCCAAAACAATATCTTTAATACTTCTTGAAATAATTTCTCGATTAGATGAAATAAAACAAAAAGAAGTGTATGCCATAATTTCTGATGAATTAGCCGTAACACAAAATTTTAAATCAATAACCAGAATATTAGGATTATTTACTCAAGAAAATTGGCAAAAAATTAATTTAATACCAAGAATGAGGATTGAAAATAAAATCTTAAATTCTCTCAAACAAGGAGAAGTTGATCCTTTTAATTGGGATAGCATTAATAAAGAAGGGGCACTAGCTACTTGGGCAAATCAAATTTTAATGTCATTTGAAAAAAAATCGGATTTATTTTGGATATTTATGGAAAAACTTGATGATATTACTGAAGCCACATATTTATTAGAATATTTTGGAAACATTATTCCTGAATTATTTTCCGATGAATATAATATAAAAAAAATCGTATCAATATTAAATGGATATCTAGATAACTACCCAGAATTTGCGAATAAAATAGAAAGTTTTATTCTTGGTAGAACATTAGAATGGCAAAACAAATTTCTTGAAGCTTTAGAGCCTTTAAACAAAGATCTTTTTACGAAAATTAATGAGGAAATAATTCCATTTTGACTTTTAATTCAAAAGATATAATTTTTGAGCACCATTTTTAATAAAGAAAAAACTCTCCCCTTCTTAATGATTTTTCTTTTTTGAACCTTTTCCTATACTCCCGCGACATACTCAATGATAGATGGCTGCAGAAAGCTGCCTTCTCGAGGTAAACTGAGTGCAAGCGGAAAGGACAATGTCCCAAAGCATCAACTTTGATCCCTCTTCATCCAGTGATGAGGAATTATTAAAATACATTACGCGGGGGAATTCGTTTGCATTTAACTGCCTGTATGAACGCTACGGGCAGCGCCTGTACGCCTACGCCCTGCGCCTGACGGAAAACCCTGCACAGGCAGAAGACATTTTGCAGGAAAGCATGCTCATCGTGTGGCGCAAAGCAGCAACTTACCGTGGAGAAGGCAGTGTACAGGCATGGCTGCTGAGCATCATCCGCAACAAGTGCATGCAG
>JAAZNS010000289.1 GCA_012798185.1 Chloroflexota bacterium
CTCAGCATTTACTATTCTTGCGCCGGCTCTGTGTGCCATAGCGACGCCATCGCCTCGTGCGCCAACAGGGTTGGTGGTACTTCGAAATATTCGTCCTAATCCTCCTGAAGCTAATACAGTCGCCTTTGAAAGTAGGCGATGAACAGTGCGTTCTTTTTGGGAAAAAGCATATACGCCATGACATGAAATGGGATTATATGCATCGAGAGGATCGGTCGAGTGATGAGGAAAAGTGATCAAGTCAACCGCGGTTGTTTCATTCAATACCGTAATATTGGGATAATCTCCGATTACCTCGAGCAGCCCATCGATGATGGCTTGACCGGTGAAATCACTTTTATGCAATATCCGACGGGTGGAATGCGCAGCTTCTTTTCCCCAAGCCATTGATCCGTCTTCATTTTTATCAAATAATATCCCAGCTGTATTTATAAGTATCTCATTCAATAAAGCTGGTCCTTCCTCAGCCAATATTCTTGCAGCTTTAGGCAAATTCGCCCCTGCACCAGAATCCATGATATCTTCTACAAGCTTATCTACGCTGTCATCTGGACCTCTGCTAATAATGCCCCCTTGAGCGTAACGCGTATTTGATTCATGGGGATCGGAAGCACGGGTGATGATGGTAATATGTCGATTGGGGTTGCGCGCTAATTGAAGAGCTGCGCTTGCACCAGCAATGCCACATCCTATGATCAAAACATCAGTATGCAACAATGAAATCTCCTTTTCCCAATTTATCCAACAGCCAGCATTTTAGTAATTGCCCGTCTAGCTCTTTCCTGAATTTCTGGGTGAATTTCGATTTGATAGCGGTGTTTTTGTAGGGAAAACAGAGTATTTTCCAAGGATATTCGGTCCATATGTGGACATCGATTACTGTAAATTCGAAGGATATTTTTATCTGGATGTAATGCGGCAATATTTTCGGCCATCGCACACTCAGTGAGCAATAAATAATATGAGGCTTGATGTTTTTCTACATAATTTATCATCGAAGTCGTCCCTCCAACAAAATCAACTGCTTCAGTAATTTCAGGGCTGCATTCGGGATGAGCTAATATAACCACTCCAGGATATTTTCTTCGAGCATGGTTTATCTCATCCACGTAAAACTTTTCATGGACTTCGCATTTTCCATTCCAGATGATCATACTATCTTTTGGCTTTTCATAATCAACTTCGAGGCTCACTGTTTCATTATCGTTTAACATCGGTACAATGACATGTTTATGGGTTACCCGGGCAATATTCTTTGCCATATATTCATCCGGAATGAAGATAATTGTATCGGCATGAAGAGATTCAACAACCGCTGCTGCATTCCCCGAAGTACAGCATATGTCTGATTCGGCTTTTACGTCGGCATATGTATTGATATAAGTAACAACAGGCACACCTGGAAATTGCTTTTTTAGAGAACGGACATTATCGGCAGTGATACTTTCAGCCAATGAACAACCCGCATCTAAAGAGGGTAATAAAACCAATTTATTTGGATTAAGGAGTTTCGCTGTCTCTGCCATAAATTTCACACCACAAAAAATAATAATATCTTTGTCAGTTGTAGCAGCTTTACGGCTTAATTCCAAAGAATCTCCTACAAAATCTGGAATCGAAGAGAAAAGTACAGGCGCCATGTAATTATGCGCTAAAATTACCGCTTTTTTCTCGCGCTTCAATTTATTGATTTCATGAGCGATTTTCGCTTGCGCCATTAATTCGGTATCTGTTATCGTACAACTTATTCTTGGGCGAAGTTTTTCGATAAGTTTATCGATATTATCGATCATTCAATTTTTTTCCATTCTAGACTAACATCGAAATTTTTTACTGAATGTGTCAATGCACCGATGGAGATAAAATCTACACCGGTCTCGGCTATCTGCCTGACATTATGCAGATTAACATTTCCCGAGGCTTCTAGCTTTGCCCGACCTTGCGTAATTTCCACTGCCTGCTTCATGAGAGATAGTGACATATTATCCAACAATATTCGTGAAATTCCCAAATCAAGTGCAATTTTAACATCATCGATAGTCCGCGCCTCGATCTCGATTTCATAATCAGGGGCATTTTTACGGGCACGTTCGACTGCATTTTTAATAGAACCTGCCTGATCAATATGATTATCTTTGATCAGGATCATATCGAATAATCCCATGCGATGATTTTGCCCGCCGCCGCGCTTAACTGCTAATTTATCCACCACGCGTAAACCTGGGGCAGTTTTTCTGGTATCCAAAATAACTGCTTTCGTTCCTGCCACTGCTTCTACAAATTGGCGTGTCATTGTGGCAATCCCCGACATTCTGCCTAAAAAATTTAATGCGGTTCGTTCGGCAGTAAGTAACGCCCGAGCATGACCGGTTGCTTCTGCCAATGATTGCCTATCTTTTACGCTAGACCCTTCCTCTACCAAATGAACAAAATCAATTGTTTCATCTACAATTTTAAAAACGGCTTCGACAACATCCAATCCGGCTATAACCCCCTCTTGTTTAGCGATGATTTGACCATGCATCATAATCTGCGCAGGAAAAATTGAATTCGTTGTAACATCTCCAGAACCGATGTCTTCTTCCAATGCTCGCTTTATGATGTTTTTGATTTCTTCTGGAAAATAATTCATGGATTTTTTAGAGAATTTTGTCTATATCTTTCAGAGATTATGATTAAATATAGAATTACAGATCTTATATATAAAAGACTTTTGAAATTTTCTTGGTACTGAGTAATTACTATCCAAACATATCTTACCTCTCGCGGAATTTCTTAGCAATAGGGCATTTTACAAATGTTTACCAAGTGCCATGTTTTTATTCCTCCAATATCCATATTATTTATTTTTCTGCCCGCTCCCTATATCGATTTTTCATTAGCCGCTTACAATTAACCTATCATAGCGATAAATAAAAAACAATCCATTACCTCCTTAATTAGTGGATAATTCTCAATATAAATCTTAAATAAAGTCTAATCCATTAAAGCAAACAGATGGTAATACCCCCATTACATCCGATAATTCTTTATTACAGAATGTAAAATGAAATCCAAATTACGATAATATCGATTGAAGAATCTATTTAGTAATAATGTCATTTTTGGTAAACCTAATTGTTCGATTAAAACAGCATTGACCAAAGACATCCTAATACAGATGGATAAATATCCGCATACATAAATCAGAATATTTAAGAAATATCGTCAACGAAATATGCGTTTGTCCATGCCGATTGATTATCCATCCCCACCACTTAAATTCTGAAATATTTTTGTCGAGGATGCAATTCAATCTCTGCTGCAGTGATGGGTTTTCCATCCCACGCTTGAGCAGCTTTTGGACAATTATAAATATCTCCAACAACAAAAATCGAGCGGGCAGGTGAACATTCGACTGTAACAGTCCGCCCATCTAATTTTACATCGAAGATTTCTGGCCCCATGGTCGAATAAAACCAGCCGTTTTTAATTGCCTGTTTGATTGACATTCTATTGAAATGGTTACTGCGTACCATGATCCATCCTTTACCATGGTCAGGATAGGCAAAATGAGAATCATCCACTGCAAGTCCAAACACTTTTTGCCCCCGGCGTAGTATTCCATCCCAATGTACAAGTGAGTGACCCTTTTGAATCTCAAGCCAGCAACCTGTATTGAAAATCTCAATCCCTATATGATGGCGCAGTGATAATAAGTCGTCAAAAGATAAATCATGCCAGTATGGGTGAGCAATAAAGGCAATTCCATCCAGGGAAGTTGTATTATCAATTGCTTCTTGCGGATCGCAGCCTACCTGCCCGGGAATTCGATCGACGTCGATACAAATCACATGATATTCTACTGTTCCGCGCTTTGCGCTTACTTCAATACTGGGGATAGTTAAAAGAGGAGGATTTTCATTGAATTCGAACGGATTTGTTAGACGATTATGGTCTGTGATCCCTAGAAAATGATAACCATGATCAGCATGCCATTGCATACTTTCGACAGGTGTAAGTTTTCCATCCGATTGGGTGGTATGGGTGTGTAAATTCCCTTTATACCAGGAACCATGAATACTAAAAGGCAGTAAAGAAGGCATCTTTTATACTCCAATATTTTGAATATTTATAATTACCCGACAGCGTATGAACGATTCTTGTGAAGAAAGGAAACAACCTATATAATTTTAACCACTCTAGTGATATTAAAAAGCTTTTTCGGGGTAAAATTTTCCTTCGCAACAATGCATTATTAATGTTGTCAAATAACTATGACTTCCTATTTTACTTCTTCAGCAAAAGTAATTTCAGTTTCACTTCCAATTCTTGGTTTTATAAATCCTATCCATTATCCATATCGAGCCAATAAATCTTTTTTAGCTTTATTCATATCAAAAACCAGAAATCTTACCTTACCGTTAATAAGATTTGTTTAGCAGTATCCTCGCTTGTTATCAAAACATTGCAATACTTTCCGGCTAACATTCCCCGTATTGCGTCAACTTTATCTTTCCCGGCAGCAATCGAAGCAGAAACACGCTTATTTTTCAAAGTATCCAATTCTACAGCAATGGTGCGCTCATTAAGTTCTTTCAGGCAGATATTGCCTTGTGCATCGAAAAAACGCCCGCAAATTTCACCTACTGCACCAACGGCTTTTAATTTTTCGAGTAGATGATCATCCATATAACCTGTTTTATATAAGTTGGAATTTTTGGAAACATTACCCACCCCAAATAATGCCAGTTTTGATTCTTTAGCAAGTTCCAATGTTGCAGCGATGCGTGAATCGCTAAGCAAACTATTTTTAATAGATGGGGAATCCACAAACATCGGCGCTACCAAACTGATCGTAGAGCCGTCAAAAGCGCCTGCGATTTGTTCGATAATGTACTCAGCTCTGGTTGAATAACTGGTGCGATCCATACTTCCATTGAGGGAAACAACCTTCACTTTTCGAGATTCTTTTCGCTGTAAATGAATTGCGCACTGTAGAACCGTTGAACTCCAAGCCACCCCAATGACATCGTTTGGCAGAACTCGGCGATACATAAAATCGGCAGCTGCTTTACCCAATGCCTCTTTCACTGCTTCTTCAGTATCTGCTGGGGGTTTAACGACAATCACCTCACTAAGGTTAAATGCATTCTCAAGTTGGAATTCTAATTCAGGAGAATACTCGGGTGATGAATTGATTTTTATTGAAACAATGCCTACTTGTAATGAACGATTGATATGACGGCTTACTGTTTGCCTGGAAATCCCCAACCGCTCACCGATCTCCTGTTGGTTCAGACCCCCCTCATAATATAATGTCGCAATTTTGGTTAGAAGTCTGATATCATCCATAAATTTGTTTGAGAATATTCTCGCTTTATAAGCAAATGTTACATTGCAATAATATATCATACTTGGAAATATATGTCAACGAAATAACCTCCATTTTATAAGTAGTAGAATCGCTTTTTTGCATAAAACAACACCAGCGAAGGAATTAAATCCTTCGCTGGTATATCGAAAAGATGACTAAACCTAACTATTAAAACCGGGATAGAACTACCCAATCTCGGTTTCTATCAATCCATAAGTTCCATCGCGTCGCTTATATAACACATTTACTCCCTGAGAATTGGGGTTGTAAAACACAAAAAAGTTTTCATGTCCCGATAATATCATTTGTTCGATTGCTTCTCTTTCATCCATAGGCAGTAATAAGAAGCGCTTACGCCGGGCAATCACCGGTCCCAATTCTCCACTTTCTTCTTCGATACTTTCCTCAATCAACTCAGATTCTTCGGAAGTAGTTTTGCCATCACCGCGTCCCCGATAACGTTTTCCTTTATATCGTTCGATCTGCCGCTGCATTCGATCCACTGCGATATCGAGAGCAGCGAAAATATCATCTGCACGTTCCTCTGCCCTTAAGATAAATCCTTTTCCGCGGATAGTGATTTGAGCAACCTGACGATCAGTTGCACTTCTAGCTGATTTTTCATAAGCGACATCCACGCGTGCCTCTTCAATACCTGGTAAGAAACGATCCAGTTTTCCAACTTTTTTTGTTACGTAATTACTAATGCCATCAGTTATTTCCATGTTTCGACCATAAATTTGAACCTCAACCGTCATTTTTATACCTCCGTTTAGTAATTTATCCTGCTCGCGCAAGCGTTAGTCCATATACACAATTTGCGCCTGCATCGATAAGTGCAAGAGCACAAGCCTGCATCGTTGCACCAGTTGTGGTCACATCATCAACAATAATAATATTATGTCCTGCTACTATCTTGGAGTCTGCCCGAAACGCGTTTTTTACATTTCTAGCCCTCTCCTCTCTCGACAAATGTACCTGTGAAGTAGTTTCTTGTACTCGTTGTAGGGCATTATTTTTATATGGCAACCCTTTAGCAATCGCTAATGGAAAAGCCAGCAAAGCAGCTTGATTATAACCACGCTCTTTATGACGTTTTTTCCCTAGAGGAATTGGTGCTACTATATCAATATCCCACATCGTTGAATCTAAAATATCAATTAATCCTTTTGCCAATACTTCTCCTAAAGCAATATCGCGGCGGTATTTCAATTGATGAATTGCGCGCCTTATCGAGCCGCAATAGATAGCCCAGGATCGAAGTGCGATGAACGCAGGTGGGTCAGTTTTACAACGGTCACATATTTCTGCTGAATTGGATAACGGTCTTCCGCAGCGAATACACATTGGTGGGGTAATTCGTTTGGATGCATCATTGCAATCATCACACCAACGCTTCCCCCTTTTACCGCATCCTCCACACGCGGGAGGATAGATATAATCTAATCCGCTCCATAACAACCGATACAACCCAAATACAGGGCGTTCAGATGTTAACACACATACCTCAATAAGCTTATTTTCACCTTTTTATCACAGATCGTCTCAAATGTTAAATTTATCCACCGAATAATATATTCTTTAGAGCAGAATGCATTAACATTAAAAATGCCGGTGTCATTAGTACAATGCAGATTGATGGGAATATTAAGATTGCCATAGGGATCAACATTTTAATCGGCGCTTTATGCGCCAATTCTTCCGCTAATTGGCGCCGTTTAACACGCATTTGATCCGATTGAATTCGGAGAACTTTAGCCAGGCTGACTCCCAACTGTTCACTTTGAATAACAGCTGCTACAAAGCTGGTCATCTCGGGTACCCCCAATCGATCGGACATATCTTTCAAGGCTTCACGCCTGAGCTTGCCCAATTGAATTTCACGTAATGCTCTCCCAAAAGCCAGCGACAATTCATTATCCCATTTCTCGCTTACTTTTTGCATCGCGCCATCAAATCCTAACCCAGCTTCAACGCATATGGTCAATAAATCTAAAGCATCCGGCATAGCTTTTCTAACTTCCTTTTGCCGGCGCTGAATTTTGCTGGTCAATAATAGTTCGGGAATATAAAAACCAATCAGTACAAAAAATATGATTACAACCGTTTTTCTTAACCAATTCCAACCAGCGGGACCCATCGTAAAAAGGAAAGTTAATAATGCACCAACCCCAAGTGCAATGATAAACCGAGAAGCCCAGAAAATGGTAGGGTCAAGCCCGCGCGGATTCCCTGCCATTTCTATTTTTTGAGCAGTGGTTTGGAGTGCATTTTGGGGAGTAAACCGCAGCGCAATTTCCCCTAATTTTCTTGCCAGCGGCATGATGATTCTATCGCTTATAGGTTGAGAAAGTTCAATTTCCTCTAAAGATGCCGCTTCACCCCTGGCAGCAAATTCAGCTAACCGTGTCTGTAATGGATCATCACGCTGTGAATCCCTTACTCCCACGAACACCAGTACAACAGCGGCAATCAGTATGACTAAAGCAATAATAACAATAATAGTAATTCCCATATCTGCAATCTCCAAATTAATCGCCAGTTAGAATTTACACCTCAATATTAGCAATGCGCGTCATTATGTAATAACCAGATATGATTAAAATAACAGCCAGGCTTAAAGCAATCAAGCCAATCGTTCTGGTTTCTGGATTAAAAAATTGCATCATATATGGTCTATTGATAAGCCATAATACCAAACTAATGATCGCTGGCAGAGAAGACAAAAATCTTCCCGAATAGATTACTTGTGAGGTAAGAACGCGTATTTCACCCTTAATTCTGATTCTCTCACGGATGGTGTGAGAAATCGTATCCAAAATTTCTGCTAAATTACCGCCGACTTCTCGTTGTACATTCATAGCGGCAATAACCAAATCCAGGTCATCGCTGGGAATACGACGGAATAAATTATCCAGAGCACGTTCCATTGGGATACCCAATTGCATTTCCTGAACTACCCGGCGGAATTCATCGGAAATTGGCGGGGGCATTTCTTTGCTGACCGCTTCCATAGCTTGCATTGTAGAATAACCTGCCCGCAGCCCATTTACCATTAAGTTCAGCATATCAGCCAGTTGATCATTGAATCGTAATAACCTCTGTCCTTGTAACCGCTTCACATACATCCTGGGTAATGATGCCCCAATGGCAATACCAATAATGCCAAAAAGTATCGATTGACCCCCCAAATACCAGCTGATTGCCCCTACTCCAACCCCAACAATAACCATCAACGCCAGATATTCACCCATTCGCAGTTTTAAATCTGCGCGCGCTAAATCCCGCGCAATTTTTGCCCCCCAGGTATACCGCTCGATTTTTGTCTCAAGCCAGTCTCCAACAGGAGTCGCCCGCTCACCTTTTTCTTTGGTTGCCTGAACTTCGTTTTCGATATATTTCCCCAGCCGTTCTTCAATTAACGACTGCTCACTGGTGACAGTCACAATTATCCCAATGATAAAAAGGAGAAATACGAGGCTTCCGCCGGCAATGAGAATAATATTCATTATTGGAGACATATCAAAAATCCGATTGTTTTATAAATTAAGATTAATATCGTCTCCGATCGCCAATTCCAAATATTGAGGCAGGCAGATGAATTCCCGAAGCCTCAATTTTATCGATAAATTTCGGGCGCAATCCCGTTGGTCGTAATCTGCCCATGACTTTGCCATCATCATAACCAGTTTGCTCGAACAAGAAAAGATCAGTCATAGTAATGACATCACCTTCCATGCCGCTCACTTCAGTGATGTTAACAACCTTTCGTGTACCATCTCTCAATCTTTCCTGATGGATTACTAAATAGATTGCCGAGGAGATTTGTTCTCGAATTGCACGTACTGGTAATTCCATCCCTGCCATTAATGCCATTGTCTCAACACGAGCTAAAGTATCCCGTGGACTGTTGGAGTGGGCAGTAGTCATTGAACCATCGTGACCAGTGTTCATAGCTTGCAACATGTCCAAAGCAGCTTCATCGCGAATTTCTCCAACGATGATCCGGTCGGGTCTCATCCGCAACGCGTTAATTACTAACTGCCTGATTGTCACCTCACCTCTTCCCTCGATATTTGGCGGGCGAGATTCAAGGGTAACAACATGTTCCTGACGTAATTGAAGCTCGGCTGCATTTTCTATGGTAATAATGCGTTCATCATTTGGAATAAATTGAGAAAGGATATTTAATAAAGTCGTTTTTCACGAAACGGTACCACCGGAAATGATTATATTCAATCGTGATTCAACGCATGCTTTTAAAAACTGAAGCGCTTCCGTAGATATGGTTCCAAATTGGATTAGCTGCTCGATCGTAAGCGGATTCTTGAAGAATTTACGGATGGTAATTACCGGTCCAACCAAAGAGATGGGTGGAATGACTGCATTTACACGGGAGCCGTCTGGTAAACGGGCATCAACATATGGGCTCGATTCATCAATTCTACGACCAAGGGGTGCCACAATACGATCAATGATCCTCATTACATGCTCATCGCTTTCGAATGTAAAGGGAACACGAATAATTTTGCCAGCGCGTTCTACATATATATTCTTCGCCCCGTTTACCATAACTTCGGTGATGGTATCATCTTCCAAGAGAGGCTGCAAAGGACCAAACCCAAGAATTTCTGCAGAAATTTGCTCGAACAACCGATGACGTTCGGGTCGAGAAAGAACGATATTTTCTTCCGCCAATACCTGTTCGAATAACTCTTGAATAGTATTCCGAACTTCATTTACCTTGGAAATATCCATCCCCGGATCGAGTTCTGCGAGTAAGCGATTTTGAACACGGGTTTTTAAATCCATGTATGTATCCCGTTGTGAGGTAACACCGGGGGGAGCAACTTTCCTGGTTTGAAGTTGGGCTAATCGTGATCTACCATCACCTTCTTCAACTGTTGGGGCTTTTCCTTGCCCTTGTTCAATTCGCTTCAAGAGAGACATATACAATATACCTTTATTTATTATTAATAATTATTTTTTTGCCATTTTCCGTAAAGGTATCGATGGAGCCGGGCTTTTATCAACATCCATTTCCGCAATCTCCGATAGCCGCTGCCTTACCGTTTCAGCTAATTGAAGAATTGCTCTGGTAACTGGACGAGATTTATCTCCCATCATAAAAGGAAGACCTCGATTTATCGAAGGAATTACAACCCTTTCTTCCATGGGTATCACACAAGGAATCTCACGTTTAAAGCTTTCTGCAACTTTTTCTGGAGTAATTCCAATTCGCTTATCAAATCGATTCATGATAAAAATGATTCGCTTTTGATCAATACTTAATGCATCAATTACATCAAAAAATAATCTTGTGTTTTTAATTGCCGGGATGTCTTGAGTTGTAATTAATATTATGATATCGCAAATATCAAAACATGCAAGCGTTATATCATCTAAAGAGGATGTTGTATCAACAACTATATACGTAAAAAGCTTTTTTAAATAAGTGAGTATTTTTGTAAATTGATCGCCGGTAACACTTTCTGCATACTCTGGTCGTGGAGGAGCCGCTAATAATTTTATGTTCGTCGATGCATGATTGATCAACACATCGCTTAAAACATCAGCATCAAGTTCTTCTACTCTAGGAGCGAGATCTGCTATGCTGTTTTTTACCTGTTCATTAAAAAAAACCGCGACATCGCCAAATTGTAAATTCCCATCAATTAGAACAGCAGGGGTTTCATCATTGTGCAGCGCCAATCCAAGATTCACAGCAATTGTGGTAGTGCCAACGCCTCCTTTTGGGCTGTATACCGCAATAACCCTTCCGGGTGCACCTCCGGCACCTAAATGAGCCGCGCCTACTCCTGCACCGCCAACCATTGCAGCAGGAACTTTATCTTTTTCTTCCAGCGCCATCTTGCCCGCACGACGTATCGCTGCAGTTAATTCATCTACAGAGGGAGGTTTGGTTAAAAAGTCGCGCGCCCCAGCCAGCATAGCCCGCCGCATATAATTAGGATCCCCTTGTACTGACAAGATGACAATCTGCGTAAAAGGAATATTTCTGCGGATGGTTTCAGTGGCAGCAATGCCATCCATATCCGGCATGTTAATGTCCATTAATATGACGTCGGGTTTAGTCTCTTTTGCAACATCAATTCCTTCCCGACCAGTCCGCGCAACACCAACTACTTCAATATCGCTCTCAAATTGTAATAATTTCCGAATATTTTCCCTTGTTTCGGCAATATCGTCGACAATAACTACCCGTATTTTTTCACCTGCACCCATCGATGCACTCCATATTGAGGAATGGAATTATGACTTATTCAATAATTAGGGTTCCGGCGTAGGAACTACAACAACTGTTGGTAAGGGTGCTACATAGACATCATCTGCTCTTGGATCAACGCCATAAGGTAATTTCACTGGGATAGGAATATCATATTGATCTAGCAAAAACTGCAGAGTAGCTGCTTCAGTTTGTACCCGGCTGTCGTCATTTGCAGAGCGTAAAACCAAAGTAATTTGTGCTCCTGAATAGATTAAATAATTCAGAGAGATTGCATCCTGCGGTGTAACGATCAGGCTTATATAATCTGGTGGTTGAGATTGTACAGTTGTAGTTTGGCCTTCAGCAGCACCTTCCTCCGCAGTGGCAGGTTTCGTTTTTTGTCCTCCCAATAAATTTTCAGCGTAATTACCTACATTTAGAACTATTGCATTCTGCAGTAAATTTTGGCTTACTAATCTTGGTCGTTGGTTGGTTCGATTTTCAGAAGTTCGTTTTCCCTCGGAAGGGACCGAATAAGTTGTCCATCCCAAACTGGCAATAGTTTCTCCCTTTCCAACGAATGCATTTTCTGCATAATCACTATAAATCAAATTAGTGCCCGCCTCGCTTGTTACAACATTAGGTGCAATGATCGCATCCACTCTATTGGGCAACATGGTCTGCCAATCAGTATCCAAATCGATCATTCGCAATGTTACGATTACATTGACATGATCTCCTGCTTGCGGCGGATATGATACAGTGGATATTCGATTGATGGGAAGTGATATGGCTACCATTCCGCGTGGAATAGAGAGGGCAATATTTGAACCTGTGCCAGATAATTCTTCTGCAGATGAAGCTAACATGGATGCATTAAGAAATGTTCCAGCTTCCAGGTCGTATTTCGCCATTTTACCCACTACCTGCCTGATATCTTCGAACATTCCGGAATAAAATAATTTTCGCGAAATCGGAAGTAATTGTAAAGATTCTGCGTTGATTACTTCACCCCGTGAAATTGATTGTGCCATAACAACAACATTTACTGTATCTTCTGGGGTAGGTGCTGCTGTTTGTTCTCCTCCCGTTCCTGCAGGACGAAGGAAACGCTGCCAGACTACAACGACTGCGAGCAATCCCAGTAGTAGGATAAATGCCAAATAGAAAAATATACGCCCTCGACGCATGATAGCCTCCAAAAGGATTGTTCAAAATTCAAAAAATTAATATCAACAATATTATCATAGCCGTAATGTTGCATAAGTCAAGCCAAGATATTTATTATCGCCCCATATTTCTACAATCCGCACGTTGATCCTGCCTTTTTTCCTTTAAATTTTTGGATAATATATTATAGTCTACCCGATTATTTTTAGATAGACCAAACAATCTTGTTATGTTTATTGAAATAATTGAAAAACACTTTTTCGGAAAAAAAGTATGGAGAACTAGAGATAATAATACAAAAGCCCTGGTATTATTCAGGGCTTTTGCGATATTCCTTAATATCGAACAAATTGATGGATAATCTTTTACAGATTATGGATGATGTTGCTAAACACATTGCTGATGGCAGGGCCAAGGATGACCAAAATAACGATTACAACAATCGCAACCAAAACAAGAATTAACGCATATTCAACGAGACCCTGGCCTTTTTCCTTCGGTGAGAATAACATGGTTTTTGCTCCTTTCTTAATCAGATAAACATAGCGGGTTTAGATGATGACTACATTATAAAAAATCTTTTAAAATTTTGCAATATGCAAATAATGAAATTTTCCTTGCAATTATGATAAGACTTCCAGCTCCGCTGCCGGTACCTTGAATGTTACTGTAGTTCCCTGATTCGCTATGCTTTCTAGATCAAATGAGCCGCCCAACATTTCCACACGCTCTTTAATCACTCGTAATCCCATATTCCCCCGGTTATTAATAATTGTCTCATCGAACCCCTTTCCGTTATCTTCGACCATGACCCTGATATCATTATCGCCCATATCAACCAAAATTTTTACCTGCGAAGCCTGACTGTGTTTTAAAGCATTACCCAATAATTCCTGAATAGCCCGAAACAACATGACTTCCAAGTATGCTTCAAGCCGCCTCTCTACGCCCGTTACCGTGAGTGTTATTTCCACATTTTGCCTTCCATGAAAGGCATCAACATATCTTTTTAGAGTAGGTACAACACCCAAATCGTCTAACATCATCGGACGCAGCTCGAAAATGAAATCTCGAACCTTTTGAAAAGTACTTGTTGCAGATGTTTTTAAATTTGCCAGCTCGTCTTTTGCTTTATTTTGATCAATCGCAAATAACCGCATAGCAATTTCAGTTTGCAAAATAAAATTAGATAACGCTTGTGCTGGTCCATCATGCATTTGTCGTGACAGCCGTTGACGTTCCGCTTCCTGTGCTTGAATTAACATTTCCACGGATTCTGAAGTGGCTATCGATCCCGCAGGTTGAAAATCAGTAGGTGATGACGATTGAAGCGTCTGCAACACATGATCTAATGTTGCAATATATTGTTTCAGGTGAGCCTGATCACTGTGTAATTTTTCTAACTGCCCCCTCATCTCGAATAAGCGTTGACGGACATCGATGGCTGTATCGTAGATTGAAAGAATATCTTTGCGCGGCAAATTTTCAAGCTGCCCTTTTAATTGGCTTAAATTTGCACTCATTGCCGCGTTTCTTTCGGTTAATTTCCCAACTTCACCCTGACGGTGTTCTAACATCAATTCAATTTCGGATAGCTCGTTTTTTCGCGATTCCAATTCAGTGGTTAATTCATTTTTGATGATTTCGAGCAGGTTCTCTTCGTTTTGTTCGATAATATCGTTCATGGTTTTTCTTGAGATTCCTCCATCGGTTGATGAAGCTTCACCCATCCCCTGCGAAGAGCATAAATCGCAGCTTGAGTTCTATCCCCTACGTTTAATTTTCGCAAGATGGCGGTAACGTGATTTTTCACAGTTTGATGACTAATCCCCAAGGAAACCGCGATTTCCTTATTACTTTTTCCTTGTGTAATGAATGTTAGAACTTCCATTTCCCGAATTGACAATGCTTGAATTGGTTCATTGATATCGTTCCAAATATTATTGTTGAAATCTCCTTGAGAAGATAACCACCTTTCCAGTGAATTCTCATCATAGATGATTTCATTAACTACAAATTTACCATCAGCAACTAAATGAATAATTTTCACCAATTGTTCAGGTTGAATATCCTTTGCGCAATAAGCAGCTGCACCAACACGAAGTGCATGAGTTCGCTGTTCATCATCATCATATGCAGTCAAGAGAATTACACTGGTGGGTAATTTATCATTTTGAATTTGTTTCGCCACTTGATGTCCATTGATACCAGGCAAGTTTACATCCACAATTGCCACATTGGGTTGATAAGTTTTAATCAGCTTAACACCTTCCTCCCCATTAGAAGCTTGAGCAACAACTTGAATATTTTCATCTAAGGAAATTGCATCAACAACCCCTTGCCTGAATAGTGGATGATCATCTATGACAATAACAGAAATTTTTGCCATCAATTTACCCAAATTCCAATTTTCCGCAGTGAAGAGTATAGCACATGAGTACTATACCGACAACAAACAACTTTATTAGGGTTGAGAATTCCATCGATATATCACCATATTCTCACCACCAAGCAGTATAGCAATTTTTCCATTCGTTTGAAAGACCTTTTGCCCCAATGTGGACAGGTATGGATACCAACCAGGGAAGGTAACCAAATAATCAACTTGGTGATTGTCAAGGTATTGCTGGATTTTATGCTCATCGCGAATAAAAGGAATCACCTCCGGAGAAATTAATCCAGCTAAATCTATAATGTTCCGATTACTCCAATATCCCATAGCGCCAATGTCATGTGCGGCGATGACTGCGTTTGCTTTTGTGTTTTTCTCAATCCATTTAGCTGTGGTAACCATTTCACTTTGAATCAACCCAACATCACGTCCAAAAGCTTGAGCGCCCATTATTAAAAAACCGATAGTAACAATTATGCTCGAAATAATCCATGACTTAAATAATACCCGCGTGATCATTCGTTTTATTGAGGCTTCATAATAATTTGCCATACCAATCATGCCAGTAATAAAAAATAAAGGCATTACCGGGATAATATATCGCCCATGTTGATAAGTTACCGGAAGCCGCCAGGCATATATTCCAACGTAAAATAAAAACATAACAAGCGGTGCTAAATGATCCCATTTTCTATTACGAAAAGTGTTAAATATATATAGAATAAAACCAGGAAAAAGTAATGCGCCAACCCCTACCAATGCTAAAGAAAATTCGCGAAGATATCTTATTACGATAGGTGTACCACGCATAATCGCATATTCTGTTTGCTTGGCATAAAATGTGTTTGGCCACCAATCTCCCGATAGATACTTGTTGAATCCCAGGTATGGAACGAAAAATAAAAATACACCAGCCATGCAAGATAACAATGCAAGCATTTTACTTTTTATATCTGATTCTTTAGACCATATTATCAATGCAACCGGAAGCAGCAACACGATTCCATCTGGTCTTACCCAGATGCTAATCCCAATCAATAAACCGTTAATTATCCAGTGGTGTGACTTTTTTTTCAAATCGAGGCAGTTAATGAGAATGAGCAAAGCAATTAATTCGGTTTCCATTCCCGAGCAGGCAGCCCAAACCAAATGCCACTCGCAAATCATTCCAATACCAATCCACAATGAATAATCGCGCTTTACAGGGATATATTGCTCAAATAGTCTCATTGAGACGATACCAATTCCCCATAACAATATCCATCCTATAAAATTGCTCCAAAAAATTGGTGAGATGTTCAATATATATGCAGGAGACAACAATATTGTCCACAGGGGGGATGTCGATCCCGCTGAAAGTTTTTCAGGAATGAAGGACCACTCACCTAGTTGTACTAAGTTTCTTGCGTACGTTTGATGTATCCACGAATCATCAAGGGGGAAACCCATTTGATAATAAAAATGGCTATGCGCATTATAACCGATTATACATAATGCTGCAATTATTCCAAGGGCGACTATTTGTTTTTTTCGGTTTAACTTTTTGCCCATTTTATTTCTAGTTTAGTAATTGTCGTCTATGCGAAAGTAATGCGTCCCGTCATCCGAAAATATATACCTTATTCCAGGCCAATCACCAGGGTTATCATATAAATTGTCTAAACCGGTGGGATGGTTTTCTTCCAGGATTAGATATTTTGCATTATAGCGTTGCCCAGCGCTTACTACTTGCTTAATATCTCCATTCGGTATGACGATACATGGGCGCCTCGAAACAATATAATATCCCGGAGGATTATTGATCATTACGATGTCGTCTTTTGAGGAGGTTATTTCGCTAATGATTTCTTCAAATCTTATCGCTGTTTTTGCCCCATTATTCCACTCGGGGTTAAAGAGATCTCCCCCGATTACCCTTTTTGTAACCATCACAATCGATAGAAAACAACCCAGAAAGATCATCCCCCATTGAAAGACAACCTTTGCTTGAGGATAATTCCAATGGCGGACTTTTTGCCCCC
>JAAZNS010000027.1 GCA_012798185.1 Chloroflexota bacterium
CAACAAAACGCATTGCTACCATTGCCGCGAGTCACATTTTGCCGCAATTGATGATCAACATTAAACCGGTTGACGATAAACCGGATTCAAAAATCGTTCAGGAAAATACAAGATGAATATTTATCTCGCCTTTGACGGAAAAGAATTTGTGGTTAAGTCTCAGGTAAAACCTGATGATATTATCTTTGACCGCGTGCCAAATAATGACGAGCAAATTTTGTTGCTTAATGACATCGCGGATGAATGGAACACGGTTAAAACTTTGACTTCATTTTTAAGTGAAGTTTACGGTAAATCAATTGCAGTTCGCCGAGCTGCGTCTGAATTTGCCGCGCTTGTCTCTAGGGAATACCCGAAATATTCCCTTGAAGAAATTGCCTGGGCAAATGCCGCATACAATTTAAATCAGTAATAGATGTGGGTTGCCGGTCATCCCAATTCAAAAACCGGCCAATAGATTCTTGTATAACCTAACTTACATGGAGCTACAAAATGAATATTATCTCTTTTTTGACGCTTATACAAGTTATTCAAAATTTGCAACAAGCAAAAAAGCTTGTTGCTGAGTCTTCAAAACTACATCAAGATGAGCGCAAGTTGTCTTTGGAGCTTGCAAAAAGCCTTTGTGAGCGGGTTCTAAATAACACTAAGCGCTGGGAAACAAGCGTTAATAATATCTTAACAAAAATGCCGGATACCCAAGCTTGGGCGGATTATTACTTAGTGCTAGGTATTAAAACAGAAGCCGAAAAGATTCTTGGCTTATGCAAAATTGACTATTGACGAATCAAAAAACTTGTACTATAATAGTTTTATAAATAAATTACAGCAACCATGCTTAAAATGGTAGAAAGAGAATAAAATGACAAAGTATTACGTAACAATGACTGATAAGTTTTTAAGCGGTTGGGGATGCGCCGCTGGGAAAATTGAAAAATATATAATTGTTTGTGATACCATTGAGCAAGCAAAAATTGCCGCAGTGATTGCTATGGGGCGCTCAGATATGCGCCGAGTTTCCATTCGGCGTAATAAACCGTATTATAATAAGCAATACTATCATACTACTTTTGTTAGTATTGCGGATGCCCCAGGTTTTCAAGGAAAGTGGGATAATCATGAAAATCAGTAAATTGGTATCAGATACTCAAAAAAAATTCGCGTCAACCCCAGATTCGGTTGACGCTCATGACGTTGTAAAGTTTCTGAGTGAATGCTCTGAATTGATGAATGACTGTGGGTGGGCATATTCTCAAGAACTAAAAAACGATAATTTAGTTTTTGCGTACGCGCTTGAGCGCTGCGTAGAAAAGCTTAAGCTCTTAATCGAATGGGTGACAAATAATTACTTGGATACTACAGGTAATTATATCGCTCTGTTGAACGCTATGAAAGAGCATAGTTTGCTGGCTTCACGTAGCCAAATTGAAATTTGGCGACAAACTGAAATTACAATCGAGGATACACATGAGTAACCCCATTCAAAACCAATACGCGCCAGATGTTGTATCCCCACCTGGCGAAACACTGATGGAAATTCTGGAAGATCGGGGGATGTCTCAGGCTGAACTGGCAGAGCGTACCGGCAGGCCCAAGAAAACCATCAATGAGATCATCAAAGGCAAGGCGGCTTTAACGCCAGAGACAGCCATCCAGTTGGAGCGCGTTTTAGGGACGCCGGCCAGCTTTTGGAACAATCGTGAACAAAACTATCGCGATTGGTTGGCCCGCCAGGAAGAACGGAAAAACCTATCGAAACACATTACGTGGATGAGGCAATTCCCAGTATCCAGCATGATAAAGCACGGATGGATTACAAAATTCAATAATCAAATCTATCAATTGATTGAAATATTACGATTTTTTGCCATTGCTTCACCAGATCAATGGCAAAATGGCAACCAGATGACAGCTTTCAGGCAATCCCCGACATTTGCAGCCAATCCAGCCGCGGTTTCAGCCTGGTTGCGCCAGGGAGAAATTCAGTTTGCTCAAATCCAATGTGCGCCTTATGACGAAGCTCGTTTTCGTCAAGCGCTTCAACAGATCCGTGGGTTAACCACGCAGTCACCGGAAGGCTTTGTGACTCAGATGACTGAGTTGTGCGCGCAGGCGGGCGTGGCAGTGATATTCGTCCCTGAAATTACAGGCACGCGTACTTGCGGCGCCACACGCTGGTTAACCCCCACCAAAGCCATGATCATGCTCAGTTTGCGTTACAAAACGGATGACCACCTGTGGTTCACCTTCTTTCATGAAGCGGCGCACATTTTGCTGCATGGAAAACGCGAAGTATTCCTGGAAGATGACGATGAAGTCAGCGAGGATGTGCGCGCCAAGGAAGAAGAAGCGGACCGGTTTGCATCTGATTTTCTGATTCCGCCCGAAGCATTCAGGCGTTTTCATCCACGCGGCGCACACATCAGTCACGAGGACATCATCGAGTTTGCGCAACAGTTGGGAATTGCCCCCGGGATTGTGGTTGGTCGATTACAGCACGATGGTATCGTACCCCCTCAGAACTTCAACCAGCTTAAAAGACGGTATCGTTGGGTTATAACAGATGCGGAATAAGAAAATAATATTTCCTGAAAGTAGAAAAGGAGCTATTTTAAACTGCCTTAATCACATTGAGGAAAATGCAACTATTTCCGCAGATGGAAAGCCATCAATTACGATGGATATTCTCATCGATTTTGCAGAAGAAATTTTAAGTGAATATCTTCCAGTGAGTGAAAATTTCCCAGAAAGAACAAAAAAGGGTATTGTTTTTTCTGCACAAATGCGTTGGCTAAAATATAAAAAAACGACTAATCCTGAACAAAAATTAAATCTATTTGTTCGGGCATTGAAATTCGAGATTGCGAACTTGGAGAAGAGAAAATCAGAATACAGAGTATTAATGTTTTTGAATGTGGACCCATCAACAATAAGCGAATTCGCACAGGTGAACCTTCTAGGGGAAACACTCTCACTGATTTCCTGGAATGATGTTAACGGGATGGACACCTCAGATCTTTGGCAAGAGGTGAAGTATCAGGATCGAAATAATCCACTCCTTTGGGACATTCCCGACTTGAATAAACCTGCTCCAGATGCAGTTTCATTTACACCATTCTTATTTGTAACAAAAACCTATGGACCAGAAGCCGCTGTTGAAATCGCTTCCAATCGAATGGATCATTTCAGGGCAATTCTTAATATTCCATCTTCATTAGGCAAATATACTCATTTTCGATCTCAGCCGAAAGCCCTGTCGGAAATTCTACCCTCACCAATCTATGTAATCTTTGATGAGCATGGAAAAAGGAAATCAATATATTTCACAATCGAAAAATATGAATATAAACAGAAAAAGATTCAAATTGAC
>JAAZNS010000290.1 GCA_012798185.1 Chloroflexota bacterium
TAGGTTGTACTGACATACTCCTGAGCCCGTTGATAATCCTCTAATGCTAATGCTTCACCAAGCCTGTTTCTTAATCCATTTGCCAAACCAACATCAAAAAAATTCATCCATGAATGAAAAGAACCGAGAACCAGCCAAATACCATATTCCTCTTTACCAAGAGAATTAATGAGCAAGGGGACATAAGCCAAATTCAGTACTACAGATATAAACTTATATAAAAATGAACTAACAATATTTTTTTTTGCCTTGACGCTCCTTGGGTGGCCGCGAGTAATTCTATCTTTTATCTTGAGACGAATTTTTCGAATCATAGAGATTATAAAATAATGCATAATAAGAATAATCGGATTGGGACTGTACAATGACCATTTCGATGATTTTCCTAATACTATCAGTGTAAAATAACCTGATTATTATTCAAGTACGTCTTCCATTCTCCAATATCTTGCCAAGATCCTTCGCTTATTGGAAAAACGCCAATTTTTCCATTCCGCAGGATTATTTTTTCGATTAGATGTGTCATGTGGAAAAATTTATTTTCTGGAATCTCTTTTAATAGATGTGGCTCGATCAAATAAAGGCCAGCATTGATTTTAAAGGTGATTTCTGGCTTTTCGTTTAATTGTATCAATTCACCTCCGCTACCCGAGTCAACCGTTCCATAAGGTAACTGGAAATGCTTTAGCGCTGCAACGAGAGTCAATTCATTATGCTCAGCTTGGTGATAGGCGACAATTTCTTCGTAACGTTCATTGACCAGAATGTCACAATTTGTAAGAAAAAAAGGCGTATCCATATCAGCTTGAAGTAATGACAGGCTGCCAGCAGTCCCCAAAGGCTGGTTTTCATGTATATAGTCAACATGACATCCCGGCAACTTTAGCTGATGCAAATAATATTTGATCAATTCCGCTTTATAATTTACTGAGATATAAAAATGATCACAGCCTACTTTTAAGAAACGTTCAATAATGTGTTCAATGATCGTTTTATCCCCTATTGGTATCAAAGGCTTAGGCAACACATTGGTGATAGGTTTGAGACGTGTGCCTTTGCCACCAGCCATGATGACTACTGGCAAATTAAGCTTGGATTGCGGCTGTTCCTGTGGCTCAAGCAGATCATCCCAAAACAGAACATCAACCAAATCTCCAGCATCATCGATAATCGGCATACATTCTATTCGGGAATCAAGCATCTTCCTCTTAATTTCACTTACAGGTTGGTTTTCGCGTGCTGTTCTAGTATTAGGACGAAGAATGGTACTAATAGCCTTAGTGAGTGATTCATTACGTATAATAGCTCTCTGAATATCACCAATGCTGACAATATTAACATACTTATCGCCATCGAAAACAAATAAAAGCTTCTTGTCAATATGATCCATCAATTTGAGCGCCGAAAGAATTGACTCTTCTTTATGAATAATTCTATCATGTATTTTTTCAAATACCTTAGCGTACATTTCTTAGATTCGCTGGCCTTTCTTCGTAAATTACTAAGGTTTGTCCTGCTTATTTAATGGCAAAGTACTTTAACAATTAGGTATGTTCATTAGTAATTGCTAAATCGTTCCTGAATCAACGAAAACATTAGAGCCAGTCACAGAAAGACTCTTATCAGATAGTAAATACTCAACCATGTTGGCAACTGAATCCAATTCCGTCGGCTTTTTGAGAGAGGTGCGTTTGAAAATGCGGTCTTTTTGGTTTACGCTAAGGGTCGCGCTCATCCCCGTCTCCATAAAACCGGCAACCAGGCAATTACTGCGGATGCATCGCTCCCCCCACTCCCGCGCAGTCGTCCTGGAAAAAGCCTCCAAAGCTCCTTTGGTCGATGCGTACATCGCCAATCCTTTATAGCCGGTATGAACGCTTACTGAAGAAATATGGACGATGGAACCCTGAATGTTATGGAGTAGCATATTGCGGATTACATGCTTGGTCAACATAAATGGTGAAAAGACATTTATTTGATACATACGAAACAAGGGATCATAATTTAGATTACTGATAATATCATCATAGGCTACCGCTGCATTATTCACAAAACCATGAAGCGGTACATCAAAACCAATCGTTTGCGTAAAAATCTGTTCAATCGAACCTTCAATATTAGCCAGGTCAGCAGTTATGATATTCAGCCTATCTCCATGCTGGCTCTTCAATGTCTGCAGATCTGCACTGAGGCCAATCGCGACACCATAAACCTTGTAGTTCTGCTCTAGTAATGTTTTTGTAATTTGCAGGCCAAGTCCTTGCTTGACACCTGTGACAAGAATATTTTTCAATTCAAAATCCCTTTATGTTCGTTTAAGCTTTCCCGACCTTGTTAACTCTATAAAACTGACAAAATTCATTATGCGTGGTATTTTGTATGGCTGCAATCTGGATTGAAGAAAGTCTCGCAGCTCTTTCTCAGTAATCCCGGCATCAGAGACAATGTCTGCGATGATTATATTTCCAAGAAGGATATTGGGCTTGCCATAGACATAGGCCTGTTTGACAGCATGGTGGATGCAAATGTTTTCTTCTACTTCAAGCGGATTGACCTTGTAGCCGCCAACATTTATCATCTCATTCTTGCGTTGGAGAAAGCGAAATTTTTTTGGATCTTCCTGGATTAACTCGACAAGATCCCCTGTAGGATACCATTCATCATCTTCCAACGATGTTGTATCGCCTTTGCCAAGCAGTGAACGATGAACATAGAGCTCATTCTCGACAATGCGGTAACAGTTTTCATCATTGAGTACAAAAATATCACCAACCCCCTCCAGCATGGTCCCAGCTTCAGTGGAGGCATAGATATTGCGCAGCTTAGCATTGGGGAAAAAATCAAGCAGCTTTTCGCTTAAAGCACCATCGAATTTTTCGCCGCCAGATGTCAGCCTCTTCACTGAAGGATAGAGTTCGGTAAGGGGGAACAACAGCCGGTAAAAGGTAGGAGTTGCCGAAATATTGGTTATTTGAAAAGAAGTGATAAAGTCCAGGACCGTATGTCTGGCAGCGGAAAAGAGATTGATAAGGGTATTGCCGTTCAGCAAGGCCTGATAAAATACCTGCAAGCCAGCGATGTGTGTAGGATTATACGCAAAACCCCAAACATCACCAGCATGTCTCGATGAAATTCTTACTGCTCGTGTCAGCGATTTGAAGGTGTGCGTCACGCTCTTGGGTAGGCCGGTTGTGCCGGAGGTGAACAAAGTCAATTCCCAATCCTTATTGACAATCAGCCTTCCAACCAGTTCATCGACGGAATTAATGGACGGAGGGACTACATGCTCTTTTTCCGCAAGCATTGTCGCATTAATCTGGAACTTTTGCAGCTCTTCATAGGAAAAATCGGCGTCCAATAAAACCAGAGCGATCTGATGCAAGTTTGCAGCTATTATCGTGAGAAAAATAGTATATAGATCCTGCTTATAGCAATAACGCTCAAGATTAGATAGCGCATTCAAATCAGCGAGCAATTGATTATAAGAATATCGCTTGCCAGTTTTATAGTCATGCAGAAAGATTTTATCCGGCATTATTTCGCCAATTTTGCAAGAATATCAGACACCGTCAAAACAAAACCATCGGCAAAAATATCAATTCCGTGTTCCTTTTCGATTCGCACAGTTAATTCTGCCAAGTCCAGCGAGTCAAATCCTAGATCATTACGCAAATCTTGGCTAGGTTTTAAATCAGACAGTGTTGCTAATCCTTTATTATTCCTCACGGTATTGACGATTTCCAATAGTGTATCCAGCATTGATCGCTCCATTAATATTAAATAGTCTAAAAGAACTTGCCTTCTCTTTTTAAGGATTGTAACGATTTAATCGATATAATAATATATAGTTATAACACTATATTTTACGATAACATAATTAAAATGGTCTCTTGAATATTCTTGTATTTCTAGACGAACTTATCATTCTTTCTGGCAAATCGTCATGAATATAAGTCAATGCATCAATTAAATTTTCCCTACCAACCTTAACTCCCTGATAAATAAATGCATTAGATCCCACTAGAGTGCCTTCTCCAATTGTCACATGCCCACTTATTCGCGCACCTGGTAAAATTATTGAATTCTTTTTGATTAAGGCATCATGTCCGATTGAGGCATTTAAATTTATAATAACAAAATTTTCTAATATTGCATTAGAGGATATTGATACATTTGCTCCAATATAGCAACCTTTACCAATAATTGCAGAGGGTGCTATGTATGAACTGGGGTTGATAATACTTTTAGGTTTAAAATTTGAATATTTTTTAATGGAATCAAGACATTTTTCTCTTAAAAGATAATCAGCAAATCCAATAATGTAATTAATTTCATGATCTTCTTTATTGATCTTATGTTTAAAAAAATCTTCGTTAATAAAATCATCTTTCCAAAAAACCATTTGAATATGGTCAAATTCTGTCTTATAAAAAGCACATGCAATTTCAAATATTTCCAGTGCTGTACTTTTATTGCCAAATATTACAAGATCTTTGTTTATCATTTTACACAATTACAGAACTAGGTAAGTTGATTAGTTTTGCAGTACATTTTTTTGACTCGTTTAAATTAAAAGTCTGGCACTGCTTAAACATCTTCAGTCTATGCATTAACCGCCATGCCGGTCTAATCATAATCCCCTGTTCATGGCAATATTTTAGGCATTGGTTACGCGATATTTTATCCGGAAATAAGATAGTGTTAAGCCAGAAATTTGAGTGGCTATCAGCCAATTCTTCAATATATGTAATTTCAGAAAACTCATTCTCAAAAAAAACTTTATAGGTTTGGGCTACTTTACGTTTTATATTCAAGTGACTAACTAATTGCTCATATTGTGCCAATCCGACGGCTGCGTTGATATTTGGCATGCGGTAATTGTAGCCGATTTGATCATGGATGTATTCCCATGCATGAGGCACTTTTGCTGTGGTGGTCAAATGCTTTGCTTTTTCTGCAAAAGTTTTATCATCTGTGATGATCATTCCCCCTCCTCCAGTCGTTATGATCTTGTTGCCGTTAAAGCTTAGTATGCCTGATAATCCGAAAGTGCCTGTATGCTTTCCTTTATAAAATGAGCCAAGCGATTCCGCAGCATCCTCGATAACCACAAGATTATATTTCCGGCATAAAGCGATAATTTGATCGATTCGGCAAGGAAAACCAAAGGTGTGCATCGGCACGACCGCTTTAATCCTGCGACCCGTACTCTTGTTGACAGCGCATTCATTTTCTATCGATACATTCTCCTCGAGAAATTCTTGTAAAGCAGATGGTGACATGCCTAGTGTATCATGGTCCACGTCGATAAAAACCGGCCAGGCATTGGCGTGACGGATGGCATTGGCTGTTGCAACAAAGGTGAGGGGCTGTGTGATAACTTCATCATTTTCTTCTACACCTGCTACTATCAGGGCGATTTGCAGGGCCGCTGTGCCATTGACCACTGCGACTGCATATTTCGCACCAGTATAAGCGGCAATCGCCTCTTCGAAACGGGTGACAAATTCACCGACATAGGAAACATAGGTTGTATCTATACATTCGGCAAGATATTTTTTTTCATTTCCTCTAAATACCGGGGCATGAAGAGGAATAATACCTTCCGGCTGATGATAGAGATCGCGGATAAAAGAGACAATTTTTGCGAAA
>JAAZNS010000291.1 GCA_012798185.1 Chloroflexota bacterium
CCTCGCTACTAATGAGGATCTAAGACTACGATTGGGTGCCAATGCCGTGAAGAAAGTCCGCGAAAAACACAATTGGACTCGAAACGCTGAGACAATTGTCTCGATTTACAAGCAAACCTGCGATAAGCGTAGGCAGGGGATCCTCGGTAAAAAGGTGTCAGCTATGGCAACAAAACAACCTGCACCACTAGTTCAACGACAGTTCATTGAAGAGCGATTCCATGACGACAAGATAAAGAAACAGCAGCCAGCCCAGGCAACGTACCTTTCTCTGCCTGCTAACTATGCCATCGGGAAATTGGTTCAGGCGCTCGGCGATTACAGAGGCAAAAGAATATTGGAATTTGGATGTGGTGTGGATGGCCTCGCAATATATCTAGGGCGTAGAGGAGCAATAACAGATGGTTTCGACATCTCTGGAAATGTCATAGAACTCGCTCGGCAGCGAGTGAAGGATTACGGATTAGATGGCAAAGTAAATTTGAAGAAGATGTCTGCTGAAAGCTTGGAATATCCTAATGATTCCTTCGACATCGTTGTAGGAAATGCTATTTTACATCATTGTGATTTGTCACTAGCTCTGGAGGGGATTTGGCGTGTGCTAAGAGAAGGTGGTTCTGCCTACTTCCTTGAACCTCTTGACCACAATTTCTTGTTGAAAGTCTATAGAAGATTAACACCAGGAGAAAGATCAATAACAGAAAAGCCACTAAGCTTTGCAGACTTTCATCACTTCAGACAACGATTTGCTGAATTCGAACATGAAGAGATGTATTTATTGACACTTGCCTGTTTTTTGTGGCGTTTTGTTATTCCTAATGAGTATCTGTATAGACAAGCTTTTTATAAATTTCTGCATTTAGATTCGAAGCTGCTTCGCATTATTCCGTATCTGAACAAATATTGCTGGACAACTCTGCTTAAATTTAAGAAATAATCGAAGTATCTGTGTACATATTATTAGATACTCATATTTATATTTATATACATAGGTATTAAACATATATGAAGATAATATTTTGGGTATGTGCAGTTTTGATTTTATATACATATCTTATATACCCGACTTTTGTGTTAGTACTCGGAATTTTTTTCAGAAAAACGATTAATAAGGACTCAATTTTGCCAACAGTTACATTAATGATCGCAGCATATAATGAGGAAAAATCTATTGAGGAAAAAATAATAAATTCATTATCACTTGATTATCCAAGAGATATATTTGACATAATAGTTGTCTCTGATGGTTCTACTGACAAAACGGACGAAATAGTCAAAAGTTACAGCTGCCAAGGTGTTCAACTCTACAGGGTTGAAGGGCGCGTCGGCAAGACTGAGGCTCGAAACAGGGCAGTGCTTGAATGCCAGCGGGAGATCGTTGTCTTTTCTGATGCGACCACTCTCTTTCATCGAGATGCGATTCGCATGTTGGTGAGGGGATTTGCAGACCCGAGTGTCGGACAGATCAGTGGGCATTATAAGTACTTTGATCCGCATGATACTAATGTTGGTATTGCCACCAGGCTATTCTGGAAATATGAAAACCTCATTAAGAGATCACAAAACAATTTAGGGACATTGACAGGAGTCTCCGGGTGCATCAATGCCTTCAGGCGTGCACATTATACTCCGCTTCCCCCTAACATTATCGAAGATCTTGTAGAGCCCTTGATGTTTATCATCCGCGGATGGCGAGTCATCTTTGAAGAGGAGGCGTTGGCATGGGAGAAATCGAAACAGAGAGTCACACAGGAACTAAACATGCGTGTTCGTGTGATCCGCGGGGGTATCACTGGACTGTTATTTGCAAAACAGATTCTGAATCCATTTAGATTTCCAATGGTTTCTTTTCAAATTGTCAGTCATAAGCTATTACGCTGGTGTATACCGATATTTTGTATAGTTGTATTTTTTTCTTGTTTATGCATCAGTACAAATGTGAATGCATCGATTTATCAAGTGCTGCTGGCATTCCAAATACTGTTCTATCTTTTAGGGCTTCTTGGTATTATTTTAGATAAGTTCGATATGCATTATAGACTATTTTCTATCCCAATGTATTTTTGTGTATCTAATTATGCATGCTTGTTAGCTATTTATAAGACATTTACTAGTCGACTTGAGCCATCATGGGAAACAAATGTCTAATGTGCCAGCGATTCTAGATTTTTGTGTATGTGTTCATATTATGCTATTTGGTTGTATATTTTTTGTTTCTATCTATACATGTGACCATCTATACAGCAATTCCCGCACCCGCCGGCAAGTGGCTCAGGGCCAGAGGGGATAGTTTGAGTTTTCGTAAACTCCATTACCAAATTTCCGGGCTGTCCGGTCCGGTCCGAAACTTTTTTTCGCCGGTTTTCACTTTTCGCTGGCCAAGCCCCCATGGGTTGCGTATGCTGAGTCTCCGTGAACAGGA
>JAAZNS010000292.1 GCA_012798185.1 Chloroflexota bacterium
AATAACCGTTTTCAAACCTGAACGATGCGCAGCTAAGATTTTTTCTTTTATCCCACCCACTGGTAATACCTGCCCGCGCAGTGTAATCTCACCGGTCATGCCTACATCTGCCCGCACCGGTCTTCCAGAAATCAATGAAACCAGCGCAGTAGCCATGGTCACCCCTGCAGAAGGTCCATCCTTGGGCTGTGCCCCAGCAGGAACATGCAAATGGAAATCTGATTTATTGAAGAAATCCTTACTTAACCCTAGCTCATCAGCCCGCGAACGGACATAAGATAATGCAGCTTTGGCTGATTCCTGCATGACATTGCCCAGTGAACCGGTAATTTGAAAACCCTTTGCACCCGGCATGCGCGTGGCTTCGATGAATAAAATATCGCCGCCCACCGCCGTCCACGATAATCCTGTTGCCACCCCTGGCATAGATGTGCGCTCGGCAATTTCATCGGTACCAAAGTAGTGGGGGCGTCCCAGATAATCATGCAAATTTTCTGCAGTAATTTCCAATTTCTCAACGCCATTTTCTGCAATTTTAGTTACTACTTTTCTACAAACCGATCCAATTTCTCTTTCCAGGTTCCGTACACCTGCTTCTCGGGTATATGAACGGATGATTTTCTCCAGTGAATCCTGAGAGAACGTAACTTCTTCAGGTCGCAATCCATTTTCTTTGATCTGCCGCGGGATCAGATATTGTTTGGCAATTGCAATTTTCTCATTTTCTGTATACCCAGAAAGCTGAATGATTTCCATGCGGTCTCTTAATGGACCTGGCACCGGTTCCAACAGATTGGCGGTGGTAATAAACATGACCTGAGACAGGTCAAAAGATACCTCCAGGTAATGATCCCGAAATTCTGAGTTTTGTTCCGGATCGAGCACTTCCAGCAAAGCAGACGCCGGATCTCCATGAAAATCAAAAACCAGCTTGTCCACTTCATCCAGCATAAAAACAGGGTTGCGCGATTCAACCCTCCGTAATGCCTGTAATATCCTGCCTGGCATGGCGCCAATATATGTGCGACGGTGTCCGCGAATTTCAGCCTCGTCCCGCATACCTCCCAAAGAGATGCGCACGAACTTGCGTCCCATTGCTCTGGCAATCGATCTACCCAAAGAAGTCTTGCCAACCCCTGGTGGACCGACAAAGCATAAGATGACCCCCTCGCGAACACGGCGGATTTCATCTTCGGGTTCGGCTATTTGTTCTGCAGAACGCTCTTGCTTCAACTTTCGAACAGCAAGGTATTCTAAAATACGCTCTTTTACATCTTCCAAGCCATAATGGTCCTGATCCAACACTTCGCGGGCGTGTTTAATGTCCAGGTTATCGGAGGTGCTCACCGACCAGGGCAAAGAAACCAGCCAATCCAGGTAAGTTCGGATCACGCCATATTCTGCCGCGGCGGTGGGCAGGCGTGACAAACGTTCCAATTCTCTGTTGGCTTGCTTTTCTGCCTCTTCCGGCATCTTTGCAGCTTCGATTTTTTTGCGGAACTCTTCAACTTCAACAGCTTGTTCGTCGGCTTCACCTAGCTCTTTTTGAATGGCTTTGAGTTGTTCGCGCAGGAAGTAATCCCTTTGCACCTTTTCGATTTCAGATCGAGCTTCGTTTTGGATTTTTTGCCCGATCTCCAGCACTTCTACTTCTCGAACCAGAATATTGATTAACTTATGAAGTTTAGCTGAAACAGAATCAATCTCAAGAATTTCCTGGGCATCGATCAGATCCATGCGTTGAAAGTTTGCCACGGTATAAACTGTCTGCAATGGATCTTCCAGCGATAAAACAGAAGCCACTAATTCCCTGGGAATACTGGGGATCATTTCGGCAATATGCTCGAATTGGCTGCGGGCGTTACGCGCCAAAGCTTCAATTTCGGTGCCCTCTTCAACCGTCTCGGGTATTAAAGTTATCTTTGCTTTTAAATAAGGCTCCTGCTGGATGAATTCGTCCACTTTAAACCGGGAGATACCCTGCACCACTAAACGAATGGTGCTATCGGGTGCGCGGAATAAACGATGAACGATTGCCACGGTGCCAATTCCGAAGAGGTCTTTAGGCTCGGGCAGTTCCACTTCGGGGTTGCGAGAAGCAATTAATCCTATCAGGCGGTCTTCACTGGCAACCACGTCATCTACCAGTCGGATTGACCTGGGCTGCCCGATGGTAAGCGGCACAGCTGTTTGAGGATAAACCACTAAGCCGCGCAGTGGCAATATTGGTAAAACAGTTGGGATGGAAGTAGTTTGATCCTCCCCTTCTTTGGGCATTTCGTTTTCTTTATTGTCTTGAATTACTTGAGGAACAATTGGTTTAAATAATAATTCTTGTAAAGCAACTTCATCCTGATCAAATAATGACAATATGTCTAGTACATTTGAATTCCAACGAGAAGCCGGCATAGTCTATAATCCATCCTATTCTTCAATTTGAATATGATGTGGCTTGGCTCTGGGGAGAACAATCCGTAAAAATCCCGCTTGATAAACCGCTTCGATTTTTTCCGTATCGACCAAAAAAGGTAATTCGACTTCAGACATGAACTCACCAAATCGAATTTCCATTTGGTGGTAAGCACGCCGCTCGGGGTTATCGGGTCTTACTCCCCGTATGATTAAACTGCGTTCATTCAATAATATCGAAAAATCCGAATCGCGCATACCAGCAATCTCGATACGCACGACAACAGTATCGTCTACTTCATACACGTCAGTGGCAGGACGCCAGATGTGTGATTTTATCGTCAACCGCATTGGTTGAATTTCAATCCCAGACTCATTAATACTTTCGATGATATACAAATGAGGATTATGGGAATCAGGTTTAAAAATAACTTCGACCATTCTATCTTCTCCTTACCAATCGCGGAGAAATTGGGCAGATACCAACCATCGGCTGATTTTTATTGCAAAGCCTTTTTTGCAGCTTCTAATACCTGGTCATATTTTGGTTCTTGACCTAACTCAGGCAGGTAATCTACATAGGTGAGGCGATCGCTGCGGTCTACAACGAAAACTGCCCGCCGAAAAATACGCAATTCTTTAATCAATACGCCATACTTTTGACCAAATTCCGCATTCAGATGATCGGATAGTGTGATCACTTTTTCCACACCAGCTGCTGCGCACCAATTTGCCAGGGTGAACGGTAAGTCCATGCTGACCATTAATATCGCGATTTCACCGCTCAAAGCAGCGGCTTCCTGATTGAACCGGCGCGTTTCCAGATCACATACCGAAGTATTAAGTGAAGGTAACGCACCGATAATTCTTACTTTATTTTTCGTTTCGCTCAACGCATCGAAATTCGACCAATCCATTTTTTGAGCGGTAAAAACCGGCGCCTTCTGGTTTACCAGTAAATCTGCTCCGATAACCGTCATATCTTGGCCGTTGAATTTGATTAAACCTTTCCTTTCCATATTTCCTCTCCTTAAATAAGCTACCTAACAATAAGCGAAAAACGGGTTTAAATTTAACATGGCGCCCCTGGTGAGACTCGAACTCACAACCATCGGATTAGAAGTCCGGTGCTCTATCCATTGAGCTACAGGGGCAGGATTTATATTTCGGCATCATTGTAATTGGGTAGACGTAATTCGTCTAGATTAAACACCGTTGGCTGCCAGAGCAGATTCCTGAACTGATCTAGGTTGCTGAAAAATAAAAGTCCCGATTATCCCAATTACCTGATTACCGAATACCTGTTTCCGAATTTCAATCCAAACAGGGTCTTATTCCTTTATATACTCTCCCCCCCGTCAGGGTCCTCATAATGATCTCCGCCGGACGCCCCAACCGTTCACCCATCTCCGTAGTAGTCATAGGCGTATTCCCATTGGCTAAAAATAAACGAAACACAGAATCGACTAAAGAAGAGTGCTGGCTGATAAACCCTGGCTGGCGGGCGCAGTGACTGATCAACACATGCTGCAAGCCGTCTACGCACTGCACCTCGGCAGTATCAGGATCGACCCAATCCACTTTTTCATTAAAATTCATTTCGCTAAATGTCTCTTGATGCTCTTGGCATAGATTACTTTTTAAGTAAACGCGCCAGTCACGGTCATTCTTTTGCCACCAATCGAAATCGATATGAAATCGGGTGTTAATGGTGGGTTTTACAAGGCTGGTGCGTTTAATTTCAATCAATTCGATTCTCCTAACTCTCTCGAATTCAGCCTGCTATTTCCGAATCGTTGAACCGGAAATGCAAATCTCCAACATGAACAAACCAAGGCCGGGAAGCCAATAATTCCAAAATTGGTCCGGGAGGGCAGCGTTTGATCACATTCACTGCAGCATAAAGCTCACTGGCATGAACATGGCTTTGGGGGTTTAGCTTGGTTAATTCACGGACAACACTGACGACAGTTTTCTCGAATGGAGGGCGGTCTTTCTGCATCCGTTCCCAAACCTGGTCTATAGCATTGACATCTGGTACCGCCACTGCCATACGCTCATCGAGCGAAGAGCTGAGCAGCTGCTTAAGCATGGCAAAAACGATCCCGCCATCCGAACCCACCAAGACAGTTCGTACCCAATCCCGGCAGGGACGTTTGGTGTCACATCGAACGATCACTTCCCCAGCTTTTTGGCCACGGCGAATATGTACTATACTTCCGGGTATCAATCCATATTTTTCATACCAGTTCTTCATCCCAAAGACATAGCGCTTATTCCTCACCACCCAGGCAGGGAATTTCTCGTTGGTCAATCCATCTATGATGGTAAATCGAATACGCGGCGACTCATATGCAGTCGGGAACAAATGCCGCGTACGCGCTGATAGCGGTAAAGTTCCCATACGCCAATGCGGGAATATCAAACATACATCCACTTCGCTAAGATGGGTATATTTAACATTCATTGGGGAAAGTTCGTCATCCAATTCGCTTTCCAATGCCAGCATTTCATCGTTCAGCTTATCACGATCATATTCCATCCCAGAATAACGCAAATATATTGGGGGTTCTTTAACTTCTTCGGGCTCCAAACGCTGCAAGAACCACAACACTTCACCCGCAGCGCCTACTTCATCGAAACGCTGGTCTTCTTGAAGTGCATAATCCATAGAAAATTCTAATAATTTAGCATTGACATTGGCTGAAATATCCAGCTGTTCAAGCAGCGAGGAGGTTGGAAGCGGACCACCCCCCGCTATATCCAAAACCGCTTCAGCCAAATTAAGATGACCAATATTTATATCGACCAGTAGCGCTTTAGGGAACCACCGCCCGGCAATATATACAAAATCTTTATTCTTTTCTAAACCTGCTTGTAATCTTTCAGCAATCAAATCTTTATAGATATAAAGCACCGATTCCAGGTTCAGAGACGGGTCCTCTTGAATTACTTCGACCGGATTATTTAATACATGATTTTCCAATCCTGTTGCAAATTCACGCGTTTCCCCATTTTCGAATAAAACTTGAATAACTTCAAACTCACCAAAATCTGGATTCTTTCCCGGACGGATACCAGTTATCTTACCTTTACGCCAGGATAACGCTGGAAATACCAATGATTGTTTAACTTTATAATGGTTCTTGGGTAAAAATATCTCACCCCCAGAGCTTCGCTTTTTCTCGATTGAGATTTTCTCTCGTCGAATGCGTTCGGCAACCAGGATATCCACTAACTCTTGGTTAGTTAATGGTGTTTCTGTTTCGAGAAGGAAGTTATATATAAATTCGATATCTTCCTGTTCCAGTTCAAACGCTTCCCAATAATCTTCTCGCAGCGTAAATGGACCTATTGGCATATCTGCAAAGCCATCCTGAATTAAAATCGGTGATTATCCTTCTTTTGCTGTAACTGCTCTGGCTATGATTGATAATCCCCGAATTTGAGGAATAAATTCGGAAATTCACCAAGCTATTCGAGTAGTTACCTTTTGCTTTTTTAATCGAACAATATTATACTCTATGTAAGGTAAACTCGTAAAAATCCAATGGAGAATATTATAAACGAACCAAAATGGGAACGTGTTGAAACTGTATCTGGTGATATTTACCCAGAATTGATACGCGGATTACTTGAATCAAGTGGAATTCCGGTAATATTATCTCAGGAAGGTGCAGGTAAATCTGCCTATCATTTTTCTGTAGGACCTCTCAGCGAGGTCGATATTATCGTCCCCTCAGAATTTTTAGATCAAGCTAAAGAATTAATCGATGCCTTTTTCGCAGGTAAACTCGAGAATAACAACGAGGAGGATGATCACGGTATTGACGATGATAAACCGTCAGATTAAGGGTAGATATTATTCAACCAGTCTAAAGGATCGACCTGTACACCACCTGCCCACACCTCCCAATGCAAATGCGGTCCCTCAACTCTGCCAGTTTCACCCACCCTGCCAATAAGCTGCCCGGCTTCAACCTGGTCACCGACATTCACTAGAATTTCTGATTGGTGCATGTAACCCGTATAAATCCCCCAGCCATGATCGATCATAGTTGCATTGCCTCTTACAGTTAATGTTCCTGTATATACAACAATTCCGGCTGCAGGAGCAAGGATATCATCGCCATTTTTTCCTACAATATCTAACCCAGTGTGAAAAAAAGAATAAGTGCTTCCATTGTAAGACCGCCGATTTCCAAACCGTGAAGACCAGCAATCATTTGTTTCCAGACAATACGCTTCAGAGAGTGAAGAAGGAATTTGAAATTTTCCATCCCATAGCTTTTTTTCCGTAAAGGGAATGGTTAAATTACGCCATAGCTCCTCTTCGGGTTTGGTAATCTCAGGATCGATTGTGGTGGGATCAACCGTCAAAGGTTGATCATAGGGATAATCTACCGAGCCAATATTGACCATTTGAGAAAATTTATATTCTCCCTTTCCCGGAATATCAAAGGTCAGCGATAACGGATATAATCCGGGTTCTGTCATGGCATGCACCCCTTGAATGCTTGCATAAGTCCCGGGTTTTTCCAAGAAAAAATGCAACTGGCTATCCATTATTTGGCCTGAGATCGTGCAACCCTCGGGGGCAACAATCCTGCTTATAAAAGGTTTTCCTTGCAAAAGCCGTAGGGGTGAAATTTCAACAGAAGTAATCTCTTCCGGGAGAGCTAACGGTTGTGAAGTCTGCCCGCCGAAAATCAGTAAAGGATCAGCGCTCAATCCAGCCCATGTTCCGGCTAATTTATTATCATAAACTAATTTCCAGGGATTGATCTGATTTTGAACCGATAATTCCAATATTGACTGACTAGGTGCAATCAACAATTTTTTATATCCGCTTATAACTTCCTTCTCGATAACTACCAAAGAGTATCCGGCGTAAATTTCTCCCGGATTTGTTATGTGATTTAAACGTGCTAATAATGAAATTGGAATTTGATATAACCGGCTTAAGCTTCGTAAAGACTCGCCATAATTTACTGTTCGAGTTGTTAATACACCCTCAATTCCTTCCAGTCCTGGAATAACTAAGGTCATTCCAGCCGACAGCTGGTTTGGATTAGTAATGTTGTTAATGCTTGCCAATTCGTTCATCGAAACGCGAAATTGTTGAGCAATCCCCCATAAAGAATCACCATCTTGAACCACATAAACCGGTCCCTTAGGGGATTCCTGACCATATGAAACCGAAAACGGGATGGTTAATATCAAAATAAAAACAACGATTAAACACTTTTTTTTCATGGTATTAAGTATCGATTTGAATTTTATCGCCGATTTTAAAATCATTCAGCCTGGCTGGTGATATTTCCAACACATAGCGAGCTGGTTCTTTTGGAAAATATGCCAATTTACCCCGCTTCGCCAACAATACATCCACCACCACATTACTGCTATTGATCCAGACAACGGTCAAATCGGTGAATACCCCCAACATATGTATGGAAGTATCCATGCGGCTATCGCGGTTATATACTAACAGGATACCTTCCTGCGTGGATAACGGGGGATGAAACATCAACCCTTTCAACCGTTGAAAAAATGAAGAACAATAACCTACCTGAATAGGTTCTAATTCAGGCTGATTAAGATTTTTAATGAGAACTTTATGCATTGATTATTAACAAAAAAGGGAAAGATTTTGATTGGGGATTTTTCAGATTGCCAAATTCTCTACTTGCTGAATATTTTATCCACACTATCAATTAACTCTTGCGGCGTAAATGGTTTGGAAATATAAGCCTCAACTTTGGCAATATGTAATCCAAGAACTTTATCAATACTTTGTGCCTTGGCAGTAATGACAATAACTGGGATTTTTCGCGTTTTTTCTTCGGCTTTCATCTGTTGGTAAACATCCCATCCATCAACGTCAGGCATCATTAGATCAAGCAGTACGAGATCAGGTAATTCTTTTTTAATTAAATCCAGACCTTCCCTACCGCCATTAGCGCCTTTAACAGTAAAACCCTTACGGTTGAGGATCAATGTGACGAGATCGATCATTTCGGGCTCGTCTTCAATATATATGACTTTTTTTTCCTTTTTTACCATCCAATCCTCCGAGCAAGATCAGGCAACAATCACTTGAGAATGTTGTTAAAAATCTACCTTATAAGTGTGAATCAAATATTTCTGTTGATTTTACAAATAAAAATTTTTCAACAATCTCATATCAAAATAAAGTTTACCACAGGTACGTATTAATGGTTAAGGACAGCTTAAATTCTTATAGAAGCTTCCGCGAAAAGTAATCATCACAAAGGATAAATTTTCAGATATAAGACCTTTTCGCTAGAATTTGCATTATTGGCAATAATAAAGGTTTAAATTATCAGAATAGTGAAAAATCATTAATGAATTCGTGGGCATGATTTCTTTTCATTATAATAGAACATGATTTCGCTTATCTCCCCTTGCCATGCCTCTCACCCTGGGCTATAATCCCTTCTCGTTGTAATTTTTCTTATGAAAGGCAAATTCTATGATCGATGTTAATGATTTGCGTAAAGGTGTCACTTTTGAACATGATTCTAACCTTTATAAAGTTTTGGATTATGAACATCATAAACCAGGCCGTGGAAAAGCCACCATACGTGTAAAAGCCAGAAATTTGCGCACAGGGACAATCCTTGAAAAAACCTTTATTTCAGGCGATAGAGTTCAAGATGTTCGGCTGGATTATCACAATGTGCAATATTTATACTCTGATAGTTCGCTATATTATTTTATGGATCTCGATACATATGACCAGCCGGCAATTCCTGCAGATATTTTAGGGGATACAGTTGGTTACTTGAAAGAGGGATTAGAAGCCAAACTGACATTCTATCAAGGCGAACCATTAGATATCGAGTTACCCACTTCGGTAGATTTAGTAGTTAGTCATGCAGATGTTGCCGTCCGCGGCGATACAGCTACTGGTGTAACCAAAAAAGTGACCACTGAAACTGGTTTACAAGTGCAGGTGCCCAATTTCATCAATGAGGGCGACACAATACGGGTAGATACCCGCACGGGCGCATATGTGACTCGTGTGTAAAGGGTTTGTGGTTCATCATGCGTACTCCGGCAGGGAAGGAATGCCAATACTTTTTCGGAGATTATTATCGCGGGCGTAATACCGAAGAATGCCGTTTATTAAATCAAGCGCGCCCTCCTTTACGCTGGAAACGTCATTTTTGCGCAAACTGCCCAGTTCCGGGAATATTGTTAGCAAATGCATGTACCTCCATGGTATTGAAACCCGATCTATATCGGCCTTTTCCATTTCTCAGGCAACAAGTACGTATATCGGCATTTTGTTTAAAATCAAATCAAACAGTATCTGAGCCTCACATTGGTTGTGGTGAATGCCATCAGATACCAGCTGTCTTTTCAAGGGAATCAGATGACGCTAACGCTCCTGCTTGATCTGGATGATACGTTGCTTTTCAATAGTATGGAAAGCTTCGTACCCGCCTATTTGAATGCATTATCCACACATTTAAAAGACTTAGTCGATCCCCGCAGAATGAGTCAAGCCCTTCTATCAGCAACGAACTTGATGGCAGCCAATACCCGTTTGGATTACACGCTCAAGCAAGTTTTTGATGAAGCTTTTTATCCCTCGATTGGCTATGAAGAAAAACAGCTGTCAGAAACGCTGGTAGATTTCTATTCCCGGGTTTTCCCCACCTTGCAAAAATACACCTCTCCTAATCCATCAGCGATAAACATGGTAAAACAAGCCTTCGAACGGGGATATCGTATTGCCATTGCAACAAATCCATTATTCCCTCTATCCGCAATAATTGAACGCCTGAACTGGGCTGGTTTACCTGCCGATAATTTTCCATTTGCGCTTATACCCTCTTATGAAACATTTCACTTTTCGAAACCGAATCCAGCATATTTTGCTGAATTCCTGGCGCAGCTCGGTTGGCAGGAAGATCCTGTATTGATGGTAGGTAATGATTTTCACAATGATATCGAGCCAGCTCGTTCATTAGGGATTTGTGCGGTGTGGATAAAAAATAATTCGAGCAATGATATAAATAATTCTTCTGCCACTGCCTCCTTAAATAATATTGGTGACTTAATCTCTTGGCTCGATTCCACGCCTGAAGAGATGTTAAAACCAGATTTTTCTTCTCCCAGCGCATACCTGGCAATATTAAGATCTACACCCGCCGCACTACAAACAAATTGTAATCGAGTAAACAAAACCCTATGGAATAAACGTATACAACCTACAGAGTGGAGTATCACTGAAGTACTCTGCCATCTGAGAGATGTAGACATTGAAGTTAATTTGCCGCGCATCCAAGCAGTTGTATCAGAGAATAATCCTTTTCTCCCAGGGATGGATACTGATCCCTGGGCAGAACAACGCCGATATATTAATCAAGACTGCGACCAGGCGATGAGCAGCTTTATTCAGGTGCGGTCGAAAATCGTAGATTATCTTGAAAAAATCGATACATCTTCATGGCAGCGATCAGCTCGGCATGCCATTTTTGGTCCAACCCGTTTGATTGAGTTGGTCGACATCATTGCCGGACATGACCGGCTGCACGTACAACAAATTCAAAAAAATATAAATTTCCATAGAAATAATAAATAATTGAAAACAATTATCAATTCCTGTTAGAACCTCATTAGAAATTCTGTTTTATGGATCATAGTCACTACCAGGTGGGGCGAGAGATTGGTATAATGTTCCTTTGACGGTGTTATTCGTCATATATTATTGGAGGTTTATGTGAATTCATCGCGTAACCGGTCTTCTATTATCTATATTTTATTGTTTATTGCCATCATTGCGATGGTGGTAATCAATTTTCAACAACAAGCCACCAGCCAAGAAGTCTTGCCATTAAATAAAGTTGCAGATGATATTAAAAATGGGTTGATACAGCGTATCCTTGTTGAAGATGACAATCAATTACGGGTGATTTATTATAAAGACGGTATTGAACGCACTTCCCATAAAGAACCAGAAACCACATTAATAGAGCAATTAAAAGACTTTGGAGTCAGTGCTGATCAGCTCTCTTCCAGCAAATTAAAGATTGAAATTAAACCTCCCAGCGCCTGGGTTGGCGTCATTTCTATGCTGGGTTATGCAGCTCCCTTCATCATCTTAGCGATCGTGTTTTGGTTCGTTTTTCGTCAGGCGCAGGGCAGTAACAATGCAGCCATGTCATTTGGCAAATCACGGGCGAGAATGTTTACTGGCGATCAGCCAAAGGTAACTTTTGAAGATGTTGCCGGGGTTGAAGAAGCAAAAGAAGAATTATACGAGGTGGTGGAATTCCTTCGCGAGCCAGAGAAATTTATTTCGTTAGGGGCACGCATCCCTAAAGGCGTTTTATTGGTTGGCCCTCCCGGAACAGGGAAAACATTATTGGCAAAAGCAATATCCGGTGAGGCAGGAGTTCCCTTCTTTTCGATATCAGGCTCCGAATTCGTGGAAATGTTCGTTGGAGTTGGCGCCAGCCGGGTGAGAGACCTTTTTGATCAAGCTAAACGACATTCTCCATGCATCGTGTTTGTCGATGAGATTGACGCGGTTGGCCGCCAGCGCGGTGCCGGTTTAGGTGGCAGTCACGACGAACGCGAGCAAACCCTTAACCAAATGCTGGTCGAAATGGATGGTTTCGATACCGATACCAATGTGATCATTATCGCTGCTACCAACCGGCCTGATATTCTCGATCCGGCATTATTACGACCAGGCCGTTTCGACCGGCGAGTCATTCTTGACCGCCCGGATATGCGCGGCAGAGAAGCCATCCTTAAAGTTCACACAAAAGGAAAACCGCTATCTCCAGACGTAGATTTGGGTGTATTAGCACGATCTACCCCAGGGTTCGTCGGCGCCGACCTCGAAAACCTTGTCAACGAAAGTGCTATTTTGGCAGCCCGCCGTAATCAAAAAATGATTGGGCAAAGTGAGATGGAAGAAGCTATCGAACGGGTTATCGCTGGTCCTGAACGAAAAAGCCGTTTGATCAGTAAAGAAGAAAAAAGAATCGTAGCATACAATGAAGCCGGTCACGCTATCCTGATGAATGCTCTTCCCGAAGCCGACCCTGTGCATAAGGTCTCCATTATTGCCCGCGGTATGGCTGGCGGATATACATTGGCGCTCCCAGAAGAAGACCGCACATTGATGCCGCGTAAAAAATTAATTGCCGATATGATCGGCTTACTTGGGGGGCGTGCTGCAGAAGAGTTGGTTTTCAACGATATCACTTCCGGCGCATCCAACGATTTGGAAAGAGTCACCCGCATGGCAAGAGCGATGGTCACTCGCCTGGGTATGAGCCAAAGCTTAGGCCCAATGGTATATGGCCAAAAAGAAGAGTTGATCTTCCTAGGCAGGGAAATTTCTGAACAACGCGATTATTCTGAAGCAGTTGCCGAAGAGATTGATGAGGAAGTCCGTAAAATTGTAAACGATGCCTACGAAAAAGCCAAATCGCTATTAACCCAATACCGTGACAAATTGGATAGATTGGCTGCCCGATTGCTTGAGGTAGAAACCGTTACCCGCGAGGAGTTCGAAGCAATATTCCCGCCACCCTTCGAAAAGAATGGCGGTACACCCATGCCGCAGCAAGCATAAGCACCAGTTAAGGAGAAACAGCTTGAAATGCCTCTCTCCATAATATAAGTTTTCCCCCTACAAATGGAGCTAATAAATTCATTGAACATACGCCAAATCCAAATTCCCGATTCAATACCGATGAATTCGGGTTGTACCAGAAAGGTATGCTATCCGTATTGATAATACTTAACCCTTCCGGGTAATTCAATCGATCTGTCCAAAATATTGGAAAGTGCCAGGGTGAATCGCGAAAAGCATAAAATCCTGACATATTCATAGCATTGTCCTCTTCGTAAAACCCCTCATCGTTGGTAAATATAAAATTGATAGGATATAGTGTAAAACACCCAATAAATCCAATAACCAAAACCCCTGTATAAACAATGAAAACATTTTGGAGTCTTCGAGTGCTCTTTATGTGTAACCTGCTACTATTATAGAATAATGGCAATGCCTACCCTTTTCATAAATTCCTTCACCCCCCTATTGCATAGCCTTATTTTCGACTGTATTTGCCCATTAACTGCCCTTGCGCCAAAATATGACCTTGCATTGCTTTCTCGACATCCGATTTACTTGCACCAGTGTTTAAATTCAGCATTGAATCAAGGGCATATAGTTTAAAATAATACCGGTGAGGCGAGCCTTTTGGCGGGCAAGGACCATCGTACCCGGTTTTACGAAAATCGTTGACCCCTTGCAATCCAATACCAGAAATTGAAGGAGATTTTACCACCCCTTCCGGAAGACCTTTCAAATTACTATCTATGTTAAATAACACCCAGTGCACAAAGGTACCTATCGGCGCATCGGGGTCATCGACTATTAATGCCAAGCTTTTTGTGTTTTGAGGGATTGCGCCCCAATTCAACTGTGGCGATAAATTCTGACCATCACAGGTAAATTTTTGTGGGATCATTCCTCCCTCGGTAAATGCGGGACTGGACAATGAAATAGACATTTCACTCTCCTTTACAATTTTTGGTTGTGCAGGCTGGCAGCTGCTATCGATGACGATACCTGCAAATATCAGGAAAAATATGAATGACCGATAAATATTTCTCATGGCAATACTGACGCCATTATTTTCTGATTCCGCTGTTAAACGCCAATCAAAATCGCTCGAGCCGGAGCACCATCCGAATTCAACAACTTTAAGGGAAGACAGAAAAGTGAATAACGCCCCTGACTTATTTTTGATAGATTTAATCCTTCTACGATAACAACACCCGATTTTAAAAATAATTCGTGAGTTGCTTTTCCTTCTTTGTAAGGTGCAATCGAAAGGTAATCCAAACCAATCAGCTTAACGCCATGGTCAATTAAATATTGAGCACCACTTGCATCAATCCCAACAAATTCTTCTTGAAATCCTTTGTTCTTTGATGACCATAGTTGTGAATTACGTGTTTTGATAATCAGTCTTCTGGTTCTGGGGGGAATTTCCGCTTTTTTTAATTCATCAGCGGTAATAAGGGTAGTTTTCAACATTTCTAATACATACACCCGACCAGTTAATATTTTTAGGGATAATTGATCAACGCCAGTTGTCTTTGGAATAAAATGAACTGGAGCATCTACATGTGTTCCTGTGTGAACACTCATGCACAATTTCGAATTATTTGATTGTGAGTACTCGCCAATAGTAGCAACCTGCTCTAAAATGACTTCAGCATCTCCCGGCCAAACGGTCATTCCGGGTTCGATGGTTAAAGAAATATCATAAATTTGCATAATACCTCCATATGAATATAAAAAGTATAGCTGAAGTTAATTGATAATGCAATTTATGGAAGTGCCAATTTCTCCAAAGTATATTTATTCAGGTTCTTCATATCAATATCAATACCTAAACCCGGTTTATCGGGAACTGTAATGGTGCTGTCGGAATTCAAGATAAACCATTGCTGGGTGATATCTTCAAAGTAATATCGTTCTGTAGCAGATATATCGCCAGGCAATGTGAAACCTGGTAGTGAAGCTAACGCTAAATTTGCTGCCCGCCCAACCCCTGTTTCCAACATGCCTCCACACCACACCGGGATATTCCGTTTATAACAATAATCGTGAATCAGCATTGCCTGACTTATACCTCCCACTCTGCCAGGTTTAATATTGATAATCCGGCAAGCACCTAAATCTAGAGCTTGGCGGGCATGCCGGACGGATAATATACTTTCGTCGAGACAGATTGCGGTACGGAATTTGGATTGCAATTGGGCATGGTCGATAATATCATCTTCATTCAGAGGTTGTTCGATTAGCAAAAGGTTTAGGTCATCCAGCGGTTTTAATGTATCGGCAGATTCCAGCGTATATGCTGAATTAGCATCCACCTGTAAAAGGATATCTGGAAAAGCTTTACGGACAGCTTGGGTTTCTTCGATATCTTTTTGGGGTTTAATTTTGATTTTAATTCGTCGATACCCCTGATTTATATAATCCTGCACTGTGTTGACTAAAACCTGGGGGGATGCTTGAATCCCAACTGAAACCCCCACATCCACCTTGGAACGAATTCCGCCAAGCAAATTACGTAACGAACGACCTTCTTGCTTTCCTTTGATATCCCACAACGCCATCTCAACTGCTGCTTTAGACATCAAATGACCTTTAATGAATTGGGCTGTGTTTTGAACATCGCCCGGTTCTATATAATCCCTACCCAATACAGCAGGAATTAAGAATTCTTTCAAGATGTGCCAGGATGTGCCCACTGTTTCATAAGAATAACCTGGATCACGGTCTGCCACACATTCCCCATAACCCACCACACCATCGGCAATAACCTCCAATAAAATACAATCCCGATCATCACTGCGGCTTGATGATATCTCAAAAGTTGAGCGCAGCGGCATACGAACATGGCGAAGAACGACTGATTCGATGATCATAATGTACTCAATCCATAGCTTAAAACATAATAACTGCGGGAATTTGAACTCGACGACTGAACAAAATCGGTCACTAAATAATCAGCTTTAAATAAAGCCTCAAAAATTTGGCGCGTAACTTCTCTCCATTCTATTGCCAGCTGCAAGTCGGCTTTTTTCAAGAGGCTGAAGTCGGATGGCACTTCTACCAATAACATAGCAGGCGGTTGTGCATTGGTTGTATCAGTTACATTTTTGATATGGTCGATTATAGTTGATAAAACTTGTGTTGGGCAGGGAAATCCTTGAGGGTTGTTACAAGAAGGGTTAATAATCTGAATGCCGGCATCTAAAAAATGATTTAATCCTAACGGACGGCGTGCCCTACGGCTCAAACGGTGGTTCACCCGATTTGTATTTACCCACCAATCCACTTGAAACCGATCGGACATAAGTCCTTTATTAATTTCATCGCGCATTTCACCATAGATATTCCGCAAGTAAGTGTTACACACTGCGCCTAATTTGGTGATATTCAAAAACGCATTGCGGCTCATTAATGGATCATACGTCCACACGATACGATCTAATCCTTGATGCCGCACCATTTGCCATTGCGCCCGTTTTAATCGAAATCCCAATCCCAGATCGCGATATTCCGGCAGCACAGCCAGCATATGCGAGCAATGCATTGGGCGGGGACCATCGGGTGTAAAATACATTCCCGGAAATCCAAATACAAATCCAACACACTTTTCTTGAGAAATATCATCCACAAATGCACCAAGCAGTATTCCGCCATGTTGAACAGCAGCGATCAACATATGCGCAGGAACGACTTCTGTTTCTGAACCTTCCCATACCTGGCGTTGGATTTCCTCCACTTTTATCATCTCATCTGGCGATTCAAGTGATTTAATGTTTATATCCATACGTATTTAACTTTTCTGAAGTAACAATTTAAAGAGTGGTTTTCTCCAGCTCACTCCTTTCAGATAATCTAATTGGTGTGACATTCTCGACGGTGCTAAATTAAAAAATCGCGGGAGATTATCTATAGGGCAAGTGCGATTAGCTGCCAGGTAATCCAGCCAAAAAACAGAAACTGGAAATATCGGAGAGATTGATTCCAGGGTGACAGTTATCCCACGGAGTATTGGAGGAGGAATCGAGACAATCCTTCGCCTGACTTTGATGGTTTCCATGATCAATTGGATTACCTGTGAAAACGATAAAAACTCAGGTCCACCTACTTCGTATGTCTCATTACGGGTAGCAGGGCTTTCCAAAGACCATACCATTGCAGTGACTAAATCTTCTACCCATATAGGTTGCACTAAAGTCTGTCCATTACCTGGTATAGGAATGATGACAGGCAGCGATGACAGCAATACTGCTAATCCAGATGTAAAACCATCACCTTGTCCATAGACAATGGATGAACGGATA
>JAAZNS010000293.1 GCA_012798185.1 Chloroflexota bacterium
TATGGGCGTTAATGGTTAATCAATTCAAGGGAGGATATAAAAAAGCAGAGCTAGAAAATTTTCCAGCGCATTTTCACATCAATATATGCCAGCCGTGGAGAGGAAAAGGCATCGGGCGCAAACTAATCCAAACTTATCTACGTCAATTATCTCAAGAGCAAATCATAGGCGTCCATCTTTATACAACCGACCAAAATATATCTGCCTGCAGATTATATAAAAAAATGGGGTTTGTGCTTCTCAAATCAACGCCTACCCGCCAATGGTTTCATTTGTTAGGTCGTATTGTCGAGAATCGATGTTATGGGCTTTCTCTAAAGATAATCCCTGATTTATATTTCAAATAACTTTTTGAAAATCCCACCGATCAGAATGCGAAAATCAACGATGCATAATTTGAGATTGTTGAAGAATTATTATGGGGGAAATAAAAGGGGGATATAAACCGATCAATTTTCAACAGAAAGGGTAATTTTTCAACCTGTCCGTGAGTTTCATTATGACTGGGAAGAACTCAATATCGTACTTAAATCCTGAGCATTCAAGATCACAAAATACCAAGCTGTACGATCAAGTGTCACCCCTCCCCATGTCTCTGCTGAAAAACCAATAACATTTGGATTACCTAATTCTTCCAAATTAAAACACGCGCCAAAAAATCGATCCGGGAAAATTAGTAAATCTTTTTCTCCTTTTCCCTTTATCGTCACACCATCCGGCAATTTAACCAGAATTTTATAACTTATCTCATCTTGTATTTTTCCGCGCGTTCCAGCGCTAAAGCAAATATTATCTCCCAAGCGGATAACCTGCCAGGAAGTTAAATCTGCACCCGAAAAGATAAATCTGCCAAATTTTTCACGAACAGGTTCAACCAACATTGAGCGGATGTGCAACCCCTCTTTAACCTGGTCATCTAAATTAACTCCTAGCCAGGGTAAATTCACTGTTGGAATCTCAAAGAAAATCTCATTAGCCCGCCCAAAGCTGTTAAGATAACTCCCCATAATTTTTTGTTGCGTTCGATATGTTTGTATCGCATTTATTTTTGTCAATCGTTCATCGGTTGTTAAACCATAGCTCAGCCAATCCCTTTTATCTTCCGATAAAGCAGCCGGAGGTAACAATCGCTTATTGATATCTTTCCCCCGCGGAACTGGATACCCACCATAATGGATTAGATAACCCAATATATTTATCTTGTTCGATGTGTGAGATTGATAATTAGCAATTGCAAATCGAGAGAAGCTGCTAATCGCACGGTGATCTTCGTTGGTATCTTCTGGATGGGGAACTAAAACTAAATCGGGTTGAAAATTTTCAAGTAACTGCATGATATCTTGGAATAAATCGCTGCCAAGATATACCGAACTGGTATTATACGTGTTTTCATAAGGGCTGCTGGTTGCCAGTGTATATTTACCGGATATAAGTTTGCCTTCCATCCAATTATTATTCCAAAGGTTTTTCAATTCGCCATCAGGATACCCAAGAAATATTACTTTCTCTTTGGAAACACCGAGGACAGACAATGCATTGAGAGACTCTCGCTGCCGTTCATGACCATAATTGATATAACTTTTCGCAATTGGCAGTTTTTGGGAGCTCGAAATCATTGGACCAACAGCTTGTCCATCGCCATTTGTAACAATCACAATGCGCACATCTCCCCCTTTTGCTAAAACAGCTTGAATCAAACCGGCTGCTCCTAATGTCTCATCATCCGGATGCGGTGCAATAACCATTAACCTTTGAACATCGGTTAAATCCATTGACGCAATATTATCCAAAGAGAGGATTGGAAAATCTTGCATATGATCATAAGACATGGCTATTGTCTCGACCAGAATAAGCGATAGTATGATCGAAAATCCCGATGAACGCAATTTGCTCCACACTTTGGACAATAATTTCAGTAGTCGAAACTTAATAGGACTAAGCACCGCGCGAACCATAGAAACAAGGAATTTTAACTTGTGGATTATTCGCAAGTTAATTGACCTATTATATACTTTTAGCAATAAATATCAATGACTTTTACTGCTTAGCGGCTTATCAATAATGCCAGGTCGATTCATTCCCCTCTCTGGTAATTTGGTGCATCACGGGTGATGGTCACGTCGTGCGGGTGGCTTTCCACCAGCCCGGCATTGGTGATTCGGATCAATTTTGTCTTGGTGCGCAGGTCTTCCAAACACGCTGCACCGGCATACCCCATTCCGGAGCGCAAACCACCCACCAGCTGAAAGACAAAATCGCTCAGCGAGCCTTTATAAGATATCATCCCCTCCACGCCTTCGGGCACTAATTTGCCAGCCCCTTCCTGTCCGCTGCCATAACGATCACGCCCGTAACCCTGCATAGCACCCACACTGCCCATGCCGCGGTAAAGCTTGAACTGCCTTCCTTCATATAGCACTAAGTCACCCGGCGCTTCTTCCAGCCCTGCCAGCAAACTGCCCAACATCACCGTTTCTGCGCCGGCAACGATGGCTTTGACGATATCGCCGCTGTATTTGATACCGCCGTCGGCTATCACCGGAATGCCAAAGGGTTTGGCAGCTCTGGCGCAGCAATAGATGGCAGACATTTGCGGCATCCCTGCGCCTGATATCACCCGGGTGGTGCATATTGAGCCTGCTCCTACCCCCACCTTCACCGCATCTGCTCCGGCTTCGATAAGCGCTTTGGTGCCTTCTGCCGTCACAACATTTCCTCCAATTACCGGCATATGGGGCAAAATAGCTTTAATTCGCTGGATAGCTTTCACGACCCCTGCCGAATGACCATGCGCTGTATCCACCACCAAAATATCCACGCCTTTTGCTGCCATCATCTCAGCCCTAATCTCAAGATCAACGCCCACGCCAACCGCAGCGCCAACCAGCAGCCGCCCGCGTTCATCTGTAGCCGCCTGGGGATATTGAATTTTCTTTTGGATATCTTTTACCGTAATCAACCCCTGGATGTGTCCGGCATTATCCACTAGGGGCAGTTTTTCGATACGGTGTTTCTGCAGAATGGTTTTAGCCTGCTCCAAAGTGGTGCCCAGCGGTGCAGTGATTAAATTTTCGCTGGTCATGAAATCTGCTACTGGTCGATTGTAATCACCCGCCTCGCAGAAACGGATATCCCGATTGGTTAAAATACCTACTAGTTTTTGACTGTCTTTTTCCACAATAGGGATGCCACTGATATGAAAGCGTGCCATGATATCTGAGGCGTCCTGTAATGTAGCGGTCGGCTGAAGCGTTATCGGGTCTGAGATCATGCCCGATTCAGAGCGTTTAACCACCTCCACTTCGCGTGCCTGTGCCTCGGGAGACAGGTTGCGGTGAATAATACCGATACCGCCTTCACGTGCCAGGGCTATCGCCATTCGCGCTTCGGTCACCGTATCCATGGCGGCTGAAAGGATAGGAATATTGAGGTAAATATCACCCGCCAGGCGAGAACGGAGCTCTACCTGTGAGGGTAAAACCTCGCTATATCCTGGTGTGATCAACAAATCATCGAAGGTCAGATAATCGAATGTGGAAAAAAGCTCTTCATTCATAAAACAACTCCACACATATCATCTAATGCCTGAAATGACGCACACCGGTGGCAACTAACGCCATACCGTGTTTATTAGCCGCGGCAATTGATTCGGCATCCCGAATGGAGCCACCGGGGAAAACAATGGCGGTGATGCCGGCTTCGGCTGCCACCTCCACCGAATCGGGGAAGGGGAAGAAGGCATCCGAAGCCATCACAGCGCCTTTGGAGCGTTCACCGGCTCTTTGGGCGGCTATGCGCACACAATCCACCCGGTTTGGCTGCCCGCCGCCTATGCCCACCGTGGCTTCTCTCTGCACAAATACGATTGAATTGGATTTTACATGCTGACAAGCTTTCATAGCAAATTTAAGCGATTCCATCTCCGATGCAGTTGGCTGCCGTTCGGAAATAACTTTCCATTCTGTTTGCGGCGGGTCGCCAAAATCAATTTCCTGTTTGAGCATACCCCGGGTAATCGAGCGATATTCTACTCGTGGTTCTACCTTTAAATCAGGCATGAGTAATAAGCGTACGTTGGTCTTCTTCGAAAAGATCGTAAGGGCTTCATCACTAAAACCAGGGGCAGCGATGCATTCCACAAAAAGTTCTGCCATGGCAGCCGCGGCTTTCCCATCGATTTCAAAGTTACAGGCAATCACCCCGCCAAACGCAGAAACCGGGTCACTGGCAAGTGCGCTACGGTAGGCAGCCTCTACAGTTTCTGCGCAGGCAATGCCGCACGGTGATAGGTGCTTGACAATGCAAACGGCAGTTTTGTCAAATGAAACCGCCGCCCGCCAGGCTGCATCCATATCCAGTAAATTGGTATATGAAAGTTCTTTACCTTGCAGCACCTTACCGCCAAGCGGCGAGCTGCCTGCTTCATATCCATATAACATCGCTTTTTGATGTGGATTCTCACCATAGCGCAGCGGTTGTACAGGATAGAGAGTCAATGTCTCTGCTGGTTTTTCGCCCGACAGGTAAGCAGCAATAGCGCGGTCATAATGCGCAGTATGGACAAAGCCTTTCAACGCCAATTTCTGCCGCATTTCCATTGGAACACTGCCTGATTTTAAATGCTCCAGCACCAGGTGATAATCGCCAGGGTCGCATACTAAGGTTACCCGGTCGCAGTTCTTAGCCGCGGCGCGGATCAGGGTAACACCGCCGATATCGATATTCTCGATGGCTTCTGCGCGGGTCACCCCCGGCTTTGAGATTGTTGCTTCGAAGGGATATAGGTTGACCGCCACCAGATCGATATAATCCCAACCCATATTCACCAGAGTCTGCCGGTCTGTTTCATGATCACGCGCCAGCAAACCGCCATGGATGGCAGGGTGCAGCGTTTTCACCCGCCCGCCCAAAATCTCAGGCGAACCGGTATATTCGCTGACTTCAGTCACCGGAATGCTATTCTCGTCCAATAAACGCGCTGTACCGCCCGAAGCAATTAAATCCCACCCCAGGTCAACTAACCCGCGAGCAAACACTGCCAGGTCAGTTTTATCGTGAACTGAAAGAATGGCTTTTGGCATTTTCAATGGTCCTCTCTAACCCATTCATTATCAAAGAATGTATTGTCTGAACTAATATTTCGTGTTCCGCAGCATGGACACGCGCCTCCAATGAATCTAGCGTATCCTCATCTAGAAAAGGTATAATCCGTTGATTCAATAACGGTCCATTATCGACACCCTCATCCGGCACCAGATGTACCATCACACCGGTGTGTGGAATCTGGCGCACTTCCCAGGCTTGATAAGCGCGTGAGATAGAATTCGTCCCGGGAAACATCCCGGGCAGGGCTGGATGCAGGTTGATCACCTGGTTGGGAAATCGTTTTAAAAATGTATTGCTGAGCAGTCTCATCCAGCCTGCCAGGACGATCCAATCTGGCTTGAAGGACGCCACAATTTGAGCCAATTGTTTATCGTAACGCGAGCGCTCCTGATTTTTTATCCACGGAACAACAACCGAAGGGACGCCCGCATTATATGCGCGATGTAAGCCATAGGCATCGATTTTATTTGAGATGACCGTCACAACTTTGGCAGGCAGTTTCCCCTGATTACAGGCATCCAAAATAGCTTGCAAATTAGAACCGTTGCCCGAAATCATAACAACTAAACGCGTTAGTTTCTTCATCACGCTTTCTTTCTGATAAAGCAGCTGTCAGCTATCAGCCTTCAGTTTCTTGTTTTCCTGCATTCCCAATATTCTTTATACTAACCTTACCTGATGTTGATTATCTTCAACGATTTCACCGATCACCCAAGTTGATTCAGGAATAGCAGCCTGAACCTTCGGAACATCCCGCTCGCTTGCAACAATCATCATCCCAATACCCATATTGAACACACGGTACATTTCTGCATCGGTAATTTGCCCCCGCATTTGCGCCAGCCGGAAGACCGGCGGAATTTCCCACGAACCGAGTTGGATGATTGCACCACAATTTATAGGCAGAATGCGGGGAATGTTTTCCACGAAACCGCCCCCAGTGATATGGATTAAGCCTTTGACAGGTGATTCGATGCTATTAAGCAAAGGCATTATTAAATCCAAGTATGAACGATGGGGGGTTAATAAAGCATCGGATAATGTTTCACTTGATTCCCCCAGAGGCTGCTTTAAATCATCACCTTCAAAGAGCTTGCGCAGCAGCGAATAACCGTTGGTATGGAAGCCGCTCGAACGCAATCCAATCAGCCGGTCTCCGGCACTGATATTTCCTCTCGGTAAAATCCGGCTATGCTCAACTACGCCTACAATCGTCCCGGCAATATCGAATTCATCGGGGAGATAAACGCCGGGCATCTCCGCTGTTTCTCCACCCAGCAGAACACACCCTGTAGACCGGCAGGCTTCTGCCATCCCAGCGACGATTTCCGCCAGAATTTCAGGTTTCAATTGAGGGGCGGCAAAATAATCGAGAAAGAACAGTGGCTTTGCTCCTTGCACCAGAATATCATTGATACAGTGGTTGACGATATCTATGCCCAAACCGCGGTATCGCTGCTCACCGGCAGCCAGCATAACCTTGGTGCCTACGCCATCAGTGGAAGCCACCAGCACCGGCGCGCTCATTTCCAATAAACCGGCGGCATCAAACAAACCGCCAAAGGCTCCTATTCCCGCTAAAACACGCTGATTATAAGTGGACTTAACCGATTGGCTGATCATCTCCACTGCCCGGTTCCCAGCGTCGATATCGACACCGGCGCTTTTATACTTCGAACAGCCTCGATTGAGCGCAGCGTGCGCAATATCTTTGCGGTAATGTGAGCCTTCGAAATAAATTTGCTTAACCCCCTCATAAGCAGCGTCCGCTGCTTTCGCCAGGCTAGCAGCTAAACCAGTCACCCCTAACACGCGCCCACCCGAGGCGAGAATTTTCCCATGGCTAAAGCTTGTTCCAGCATGGAAAGCCAGACAATTGGGTGGCAAGCCATCCAAACCATGAATAGGTGTTGGCAGGGCAGATTTTACCGGGTAATTCACTGAAGTCATCACCACGCACACCGCCGAACCATCCTGCCAGTCAAGGGTGATGTGCTTCAATTCCCCGCGTGTACATGCCAGAATAATCTCCAGCAGATCCGTTTTCAGCAATGGAATGATGGCTTGAGTCTCGGGATCGCCAAAACGGGCATTGAATTCCAACACCTGTATGCCTTGTTCAGTGAGGATTACCCCGGCATAAAGCACTCCGATAAAAGGCATTCCCTCTTCCCGCAAACCGTCTATTGCAGGCTGCATGATTCTTTCCAAAATTTCTGCCTGCAATACTGGAGGGCATAACGGCGCAGGGGCATAGGCACCCATTCCGCCGGTATTGGGTCCACGATCGTCATCAAGTAGGCGTTTATGATCTTGCGCTGCTGGCATAAGCGCCAAGGTATAACCATCACAAAAAGCCAGCTGTGAGATCTCTTCACCCTGCAGACGTTCTTCAATCACAATTTGTTCACCCGCCTTGCCAAATGCACGCCCCACGAGCATATTTTTCACAGCGATTTTTGCTTCTTCAATATTCCCGGGAATAATTACTCCCTTGCCGGCAGCCAACCCAGAAGCTTTAATCACCACCGGGTAATCCAGGCAGTCGAGGTATTCGATTGCGAGCTCTGGCTGGTCGAATACGGCAAAACGAGCCGTGGGAATACCATGCCTCTGCATGAACTGCTTGGCGAATGTCTTGGAGGTTTCAATACGGGCAGCTGCCTGCGTTGGTCCAAAAACTGCAATTCCAGCAGCAGATAAAGCATCTGCCAACCCTACTTCAAGAGCTGCTTCGGGTCCTATCACTGCCAAATCGATGGCATGGCTTTGAGCAAATCCAACCAAACCAGAGACATCATCCACAGCTATAGAAACATTATTGCTCACCTGACCAGTGCCAGGGTTGCCTGGCGTTGTCCACAATGCAGACAAGCGGGGTGATTGCGCCAATTTCCACGCCAGGGCGTGTTCACGTCCGCCAGAACCCACTAAAAGTACATTCATGCAGTCTTCACTACCTTCCCATCACATGGATATCATCGATGCAGGTTTCAAAACCTGTTTTTACCACCCCAGTTGGAACCGGCAGCGGATAGCAGCCGGTGAAGCATGCATTGCAATATCCTTCACTTCTTCCAATAGCCGACATCATTTTTTCCAGCGGCAGGAATACCAACGAATCCGCCCCAATCTGCTCCCTGATTTCTTCAACACTATGGGAGTGGGCTATCAGCTCATCACAGGTACCCATATCCACTCCCATAAAACAAGGGTATGGAATCGGAGGACAGGTAATGCGCAAATGAACTGCTTTCGCACCGGCATCCCGCAGCAGCTGGATAAGCGGCGAGATGGTATTGCCCCGCACCAGGCTGTCATCAATCACTACAACCCGCTGGTCGCGCACTTTTTCACCCATTACAGAAAATTTCAATGCCACGCCTTGTTTACGGAGAGCATCACTTGGCTCAATGAACGTACGTCCGATATAACGGTTTTTGATAAATCCATCGTCATAAGGAATACCACTAGTCTGTGAAAAACTCATTGCCGCAGGGATCGAAGAATCCGGCACTGGGATAACAACATCTGCCTCCACAGGTGCTTCTTCTGCCAATGCTTTGCCCAGATTTTGGCGCACCTGATGGACACTGCGTCCATCCCAAAAACTATCCGGTCTTGAAAAGTAAATATTCTCAAAAGTACATAAAGCGGTTGGACTGGCGGTTGGGATGGCTTGTTCCACCCGCAAGGCATGGTTGCTTAACGCAATGATCTCGCCGGGTCTTACCTCTCGAATGCCCACACAACCCAAGGTGTGCAAAGCCCCCGATTCCGAGGCAGCAGCATGCCCGCCGGAAGGAAGCAGCCCCACACTCAGAGGTCGAAATCCCCATGGATCACGCGCTACGAAAACACCATCAATAGTCAGGATGACCAGGGAATACGCCCCCTTCCAGCTCAACATAGCATTTTTTAACCTCTCGAACGTGCTGCTGCCCTCAGCACCTGCCAGCATTTGGGCAATCACTTCAGTATCTGAAGAAGAGAACAACCCTACACCATTCTCCAGCAATTTTTGGCGCAAATCTGCCGAATTGATCAGGTTGCCGTTATGCGCCACTGCAACCGGACCATGACGGGTCTCCAGCAGAAAAGGCTGGGCATTACGCGCTGTCGACGATCCGGTGGTGGAATAGCGGTTATGACCAATAGCAAAATTTCCAGTCAGCGGTGCAAGATTAGCCGGTGTAAACACCTGAGAAACCAATCCAACATCTTTATACATGCGGATGGCATGTCCATCCGAAACAGCTATCCCGGCTGCTTCCTGACCGCGGTGCTGAAGCGCAAATAAGCCATAAAAAGCCATTCGGGCGACATCTTCATTGGGCGCAAAAATAGCAACAACGCCGCACTCCTCATGGGGATGGTCGCCTGACAATGAAACAATAGATTTATTGGTTTTGGGAGGCGTCATCATCAATCACCTTCCTTGCTTGCTGCTGCTGAAATGCCATCACCCTCTGGCGCATTTGGGTATCTGCTAATCCCAGAATCTTGGCTGCCAGCAGCGCAGCATTGGATGGATCCAACACAACAGCCGGAGCAATACCCGAGGGCATGCGTAACGAGGAATAAAGGTCTGCTCCGCCAAAAGCCTCTGCCGGAGGCGGGCAGGCGATTACTGGGGCGCTGACCGCTCCATCTACAAATCCGGAAAGGGCGTTGCTTCTGCCAGCTACGGTAATATAAACTTTTGCCCGCGGGTCAGCTTCGAATTCAGTCAGCATATTTAAGACGTGAAGCGGGGTCTTATGCGCCGAGCCGATACGCTGCACCACCTCTAACCCCAATTGCTGTACAGCATCGGCTATCTTCTGACTATGCGATGCATCGGCTTTTGAACCCATAATGATCACCACTAATGAAGCACTCATATCAGGTTCGCTTTCTTAAGATTGGCTTTCAAACGAGGCGCAACAGGGTAACTGCCCGGCTCAAAGTTTAGACCGGTAAGGCGCTCATAGATCGTCACATAGCGCTGGCTGGCAGTTATCCATAAATCATCTGGAATGGGAGGAGGCTGTCCCTCGCCTTGAAACCCAAGGTCCACATACGCCTTCCGAATAAACTCCTTATCGAAATTCTCCGGTTCATCACCATTATTGAAGCGCTCTTCGTAGCTGTCGGCTTTCCAAAAGCGTGAAGAATCGGGAGTATGCACCTCATCGATCAACAAAATACGGCCGTCATCTGCCCGCCCGAATTCATATTTTGTGTCCACCAGAATCATGCCTGCTTTTTTAGCAATATTCTGACCCAATTGAAATAACGCCAGGGCGGCTTCCTGCACCCTGTTCCAGGTAGTCTCATCTAGTATTCCTTTTTCTACCACTTCAGCACAGGTCAACCGTTCATCATGACCGCTGGCGCCTCCTTTGGTGGTGGGAGTGATAATAGGCTGCGGGAGGAACTGGTTCTTTCGCAAGCCATCTGGAAAAGTATAGCCATATATTTCCCGCTCACCCAGGGCATATCGGTACCATAATGCCGTAGTAGTGACTCCGGTAATGCAGCCTCTTACGATCACCTCCACAGAGAAAGGCGTTACTTTCTCTACCAGCATGGCGTTGGGATCGGGAACTGAGATAAGGTGATTATCGATAATATGGCGTGACCGTTCAAACCACCAGGCAGAAAGCTGGTTCAAAACCTGACCTTTATAAGGAACCGCTGCGAGAACGCGGTCAAAAGCCGATAAACGATCAGTCGTCACAATCAAGCGGCGGTTTTCAGAAAGATCAAACCAATCGCGTACTTTCCCTGAATTCGATGCGGGAATATTCAGGATGCTGCGCTCGAAGCTTTTCGACAATAATCGCTGCAGCGTAGAAGAATCGATCATCATGCACTCTCCCTGCCTTGAACAAATCGTACAGCATTTTGAAATAACGGTAAACCACTGTGACCAGACCGGCGCATCCATTGGGCATATTGATACGGTAACACATTATCCTCAGGATGAGGCATCAGACCCAAAACATTCCCCTGTGGGTTGCATATACCGGCGATATCCATCATTGAACCGTTCGGATTGAATGGATACTCGCCATCTGCCATACTCCCATCTTGTTTTACATAAACCAGGGCAATCTGATCGTGTGAAATCAATTGTTGTAATACTGCCGGGTTGCTGCTAACGAAATTTCCTTCGCCATGTGCCACAGGGCAGGCTATCAAATCTGTCAACCTACGGGTCCACAGGCAAATCTGTGATAATGGTTTAAGCGTCACCCAGCGGCACTCAAAATGACCGCTTTGGTTGAAAGTGAGCGTGATTTCCGAATGATCTGGGTTAGCCTCATTGGCGGGTAAAATACCCGCTTTGACCAGCGCCTGAAACCCATTACAGATACCTAATACAGGCTTTCCGGCGGCAACGAATTCAGCGGTCTGATCGGCAAAATAATACATCAAGTCTAGCGCCAGAAGTTTACCAGCACCCAGCGCATCGGCATAACTGAACCCGCCCGCTAAAATTAATATTTGGTAATCATTCCAAGACCGCTTCGACTGGCGTAATCCCTGTAACGGCATAATCACCGGATTCGCACCAGCCAGGGCAAGCGCCTGGGCAACATCCCTATCACGGTTCGTTCCATTGGCAAGGAGAATAAGTGCTCTAGGCTGCATGGCTCACCGCTCCCTTCGTACTTCCCTGCCAGGCAGAGACAAGGTCATTGACAGGGAGTTCTATCAATGTTTTCCCGGCATGGCTAATCGATAGCAGCGGTTGTTCGCTCACTACACCAATTGGCGTGCAGGAAAGACCTCGGAAAAATGCTTCGAACGCAGTGCAGTCGCCTGTATCCACCTCTGCTAATAAACATCCGGTTGTCTCGCCAAAACAGGCGCGTAATTCATCTTTGTAAGGTAAATTCAAATGTATGCCAAGTCTTCCGCCAATTGTCATTTCAGCTGCCGCAACCGCCAGCCCTCCTTCACTGAGATCATGGCAAGATAGCACTTTGCGATCACAAATAGCAGCATATAAAGCCAGATAATGTATCCGGGCAGTTTCAGGCTGGCAGGCAGGGATGCCATCTGGCACTTCAGTGCCGTTAACCAGTTTAAAATGACTTCCTCCCAGAGTGGGACGGAAATCGCCAACTAGATACAAACGGCTGCCTGTTTTTTTCAAATCCATAGAAACCGCATTATGCCAATCGGGTAAGATACCTATGGCAGAGATCAACAGCGAGGGTGGAATAGCATGCCGCTCACCATCTGCCCCTAGGTATTCATTATTGAAAGAATCTTTGCCGGAAATAAACGGCGTGCGGTAGGCAATCGCTGCATCACGACAAGCCAGCGCGGCAGCGACCAAGCTGCCAAGGGTTTTGGGGTTGTTGGGATCTCCCCAGCAGAAATTATCCAAGATGGCGATGCGGTCAGGATCCGCACCGAGAGCAACGGCGTTGCGCAATGCCTCATCGATCACATTGACTGCCATTTGAGCAGGATCGAGCTTGCCATATTCCGGATTGATCCCCACCGAAAGAGAAAATGCCGCATTATTGCTGGTTTCCAACGGGCGGAGCACACAGCCATCGGATGGCCCATCATTATTGATCCCAACGAGAGGTCGGATCACAGTAGCACCCTGCACCTCATGATCGTACACACGAACGACATTTTCCTTGGATGCAATATTAGGATGCGCCAGCAGAGCAAGCAGAATCTGATTGTAATTAACCGAATGCAGGTTTATATCTCCGCAATAACCTGCCGGATTAGGCGGGTCGGGCAATTCGGCAAACAAATGCTTTTGAGGAATCCCTTCATGAAGGAAGGCATTATCCAGATCAAGTATGATACGATCTTTATAACGCACCACCAGGCGGTGGGTACCAGTGAATTCTCCGATATCTGTGAGCTCTACTTCGTACAATTCGCAAAGCTGCTGCATTTCCGCCAGTGAAGCGGGCGGCACTGCTAAAACCATGCGTTCCTGCGCTTCCGAAAGCCATACTTCCCAGGGCGCCAGACCTGGATATTTCAACGGCACCCGCTCAAGCTGTACAGTTGCCCCAATCTCTTTCCCCATTTCGCCCACTGCGGAGGAAAGCCCTCCCGCACCGCAATCGGTGATGGCATGGTAAAGTCTACGGTCCCGGGCAATCATGCAGACATCGATCAAACCTTTCTCCACAATAGGAGCCCCAATCTGAACCGAAGCTCCCGATACCTCACCAGTTTGAGCGTCCATGGTCATCGAAGAAAACGTCGCGCCACGCAAACCATCCCGTCCGGTTCTGCCGCCAATCACAATGATCCTGTCGCCTGGCTGCAGCTGGTGAGGATGGGAATCCAGGGGGGCAATTCCCACACATCCGCAATAAACCAAAGGGTTAGATGTATATCCGGAATCATATAGGATGGCACCGTTCACAGTGGGAATGCCGATCTTATTACCATAATCTTGAATACCGCTCACTACGCCCGAGGCAATACGCCGGGGATGAAGCAAGCCAGCAGGGATTTCATCGAAGGTAATATCGAGAGAACCAAAGCACAGCACATCGGTACTGGCAATCGGGCGAGCCGAAACGCCGATAATATCGCGGATAACGCCGCCTGTGCCGGTGTTAGCGCCGCCAAAGGGCTCAATTGCCGAAGGATGATTGTGAGTTTCAACCTTGAATGAAAGCTCATGCACACCGTCGTAATCGATAATGCCGGCGTTGTCCTTAAAGGCAGAACGCACCCAGGCAGCATTTATCCTGCGGGTAGCTTCCTGGATGGTTTGCTTGAAAAGATTATCAATCACCTGAGGCTGTTTGCCTTCAACGGTGATACAGGCTTTGAATGTTTTATGAACACAATGCTCGCTCCAGGTTTGGGCGATCATCTCGAATTCGATATCCGTAAGATGCCGATTTTCCTTTATACAATATGCCTGAATGGTTTGCATTTCCTCCAGGTTCAAAGCAGCTCGTCGTTCCTTAGAAAGCTGCATTAATGTTTCGTCATCCCAGCTGGTCAGGTGAAAAACTTCAACATCGCCGGTTGATTCTGCCTGCGAAGGAAAAACCGGTTGAATCTCTCCCAGGGCATAACGTTGAATGATGGAATTACATAACAAACGGCTTGCCAGAATATGCAGCATTTCTTCGGTGATGCCGTCTCCCTGAATAACAAAACGCTGTCCGGTAGAGACAGCGCTTAGGTTGGAGAGACAAATCGTTTGGGAAGCTCGCAGGATTTGTTCTGCGACCGGGTTGGTAACCCCCGGCCGCAGTGTTACCTCAATAGTGGCTTGGTTGCCCCCTGTGAATAAAACCGGCTCATGATTTTTTGTTAACGTATGCCATTGGATTGATTGCGCAACTGGATCATACAATACCGTTTTCGCCAGCAATTCGCATTGCTGCGGCGAAAGAGTTCCATATAAAAAATACAGATCATAACAGGTGATTTGCGAGATCGCAGTTAATCCCAAGGCGTGTGCATCCGTCAGATAAGCGCTCGAACGAGGATCATCATGGTTACGATTACCTACAAGGACGCGGTAAGTGGACAATTGCAAATGTTGTGTCATTTTCATGATCAAGGGCTTGAAAATAAATTACGCCATTCTATACCCTAGTAGTTATGCGGTCAAGAGAAAGAAGCTTAAAAAATTGAGGGAATTGCGAGTTTTAATGAAATAGCGGGAAACAAGTGTACAGTCAATACCATGCTGCCATATGGGCATCCAAATAATCCCTTGACGATTATTGATAGAGTTTTTATAATAGGTGTAGATGTTAATACCAATGCTTTGACCGCAGATGCGTTTCAAAGTCTTGAGCAATACCCCTAAATATTACCTAATTCCTTTCATAGCGGAGAGTTCTATGTCAAACCCCTGGATTAAAAAAGAAAGACCGTTGGTGATTGCTCACCGCGGATACTCAGTTGCTGCTCCCGAAAACACGATCCCTGCTTATGAGCTTGCTGTTCAGGTGGGTGCGGATATGATTGAATCCGATGTAAACATCAGCAAGGATGGTATATTGGTCATGACCCATGATTGGTGCATGGGCCGTGCAGTAAAACTGGAGGGTGCAGTTCACGATCACCCTATCGATACATTACGCAAAGCAGATGCCGGCTCCTGGAAGGGAAAAGAATTTAAAGACGTCCATGTACCTACTACTGAAGAAGCTCTGGCATTCGCTAAAAAATCAGGAATTTATATGTGTTTCGAAGTTAAAGGCGGTAACCCCAAACGCGCCAATGTGATTGCCGAAAAATTGGTGGAGCTATTTAAAAAATTCGATGCGTTTGATTGGGCATTCATGTCATCGTATTACCATGATGCCCTGGCGTTAGCCAAAAAAGCATACCCCCAATTATTATTATCACCCGAACGTCTTCCCGATGATGTTGAACCAGATATCGACGAAGCCCTTCGACAGGTACGACGATTAGGATCAGAAACATTACAAATTCATCACCGCTATCTTTATAAAGATTTCCTGCAGGCAATGCGAAAAGCCGATATCGCCATGTGGGCATGGCCGGCAACTACTGAAGATGAAATCGTGAAGTCGATTAAAAGCGGTGCAGACGGCGTGATGGGAGACGATCCCAAACTAGCTGTTGAATTAGTGAATAAATTGTGCCCTGCCAAATCATAAAATAAACTTATCGTTCGATTCGAAGAAAGAGATTTCCTAAAACTGAGCTCTAAGTATCAGATCGTTTTTCCGCGTAAAAATTGGAGGACAATATATGAATAAATGGATCAGGCAGGATAAGCCCTTAGTCATCGCCCACCGGGGGAATTCTGTTTGCGCTCCAGAAAACACCATGTCGGCATATCGCAAAGCTATCGAAGACAAAGCAGATATGCTGGAAGCAGATGTCAATATTTCCAAAGATGGTGTGCTGGTAATGGCTCATGACTATTACCTAGGCCGGACAATTGCTGCAAAAGGTTTGATTTCAGATTATACGCTTGCAGAACTAAGCCAAATGGACGCAGGATCTCTATTTCATCCTGATTTTTCCAGTGAACGTATTCCGACATGCGAAGATACAATTAAATTGGTGAAGGAAGCTGGCATTCAGGTGTGTTTCGAGATAAAAGGTGGAGAAACTAAGCAGGCAATATGCATTGCAGAAAAGCTAATGGCTTTGTTTAAGAAATATGATGCATTCGATTGGGCTTGTATCTCGACATATTTTCCCGAAGCGGCTGCACAGGCTCGCAAGATTGCCCCTCAGCTTTTAATCACCAGAGAAAGGCTGCCCGATGACAGTCCCTTTGTATTGGAAGATGCCATTGCGCAAGCACAGCTTTTAAACTCGCCCATTCTATTGGCGGATTTCACGACGGTGAATTATGAGGATGTTTGCGCCCTGCATGAGGCAGATATTGCAGTCTGGTCATGGAGTCCACGAACAGAAAAGGAGACTCTCAAAGCTATTGAAATTGGCAGCGACGGAATCATTGGAGATGACCCTGCCCTTACCCGTCGATTGATAGATGCTATGGGGTAATATCAGTAATCCACGATGGCAACTGTAAACCCCGGAAAGATCGTTCACCCGCTTGGTTTGGCAATAAGTCTGGCGCTGGCAGGCGATCTTACACTTTTTGCACTTTTGCCAATATTCCGGGTAGAAGCGGGATTAACTCTGGGGGCAGTTGGCGTGATGTTTGGCGTAAACCGCTTGGTGCGTGTGATTGGGAACCCCTTTGCTGGGGGCTTGGTCCGCCATACTAATAAGCACAAATTTTTGCTAATAGGTTACAGCTTGGCGGTGGTGTGCACTTTTGGATATGCTGCTGCGTACGGTTTTTGGCTCTTTATGATTCTGCGGATTGCCTGGGGCTGCGCATGGGTATTAATCTACCTGGGTAGTATGTCGTACATCTTCGATGTCACAACTATGCATAACCGGGGAAAATATAGTGGGGTTTTTATGACCTGGTTCATGATCGGGCTTGCCGCCGGTTCCTTGTTCGGGGGCAGTATGGCAGATATTCTTGGATACCATAAAACAATGTGGGTATGCGGTTATTTGGCATTATTTGCCTGGCTGGTTATTGCAATTATGATTCCCAAAGAAATCAATCCGTTAAAATCACCACCAGCGAAAACCATAAAATCCACCCTAATTGCAGCGGTTAATAGTTATCGCCATTTATTGAAAAAAAGCCCTAAAATAAAACCAGTATTATTGTTTTACTCGATAACTCAATTTGCCAATGATGGCATTGCGCTAGGCACCATGAGCCTGTTATTCATGGAGCGGTTCCCAGAAGGGATCACAACAGGCAGCATAAGCATTGGGCTGGCATCGATCAGCGGGATATCGATTGCTTTTCGCTATATCATATCCAGTATTGTCAGCCCTGTATTTGGCAGTTTTTCCGATGGAAAGATTGGAAGAACGCCTATCGTCATGCTAAGCTTGTTCCTTGGATCAGTTGGTTTTATCATGCTTGCCTATGCCATGACAATTGAATGGTTGGTTTTTGCACTATTCATCAACGCCATGAGTGTTGGGGCAGCGCTGCCTTCATTAGCAGGATTACTGGGAGATACATCGCCCAAAGAAAACGACGCGCAGGCGCTGGGTTTATATGCTTCGGCAGGTGACTTGGGGGGCGCAATTGGTTCTTTCTTCTGCTATGGGCTTCTTATCTATATTGGTTTAAACTGGGTATATCTCCTTACCAGCGCTGGGTTTTTAATAATTTTACTTTTTGGATTCAATCTTTTGAGGAAACCAGTTATTATGCATAATATCGTTCAATCGAAATAAAAAAGATTTTTGGAGGTATGTTTGAAATGAAAACTTTTGAAGAGTTTATTGTTCCCTGGGTAATGAATTCTGAACCCTACAGTGCCAAACATATGGATATCGCCTGGGAAAATCCAGAAATTATTCGTATGATGTCGAATGAAAATTTGGTGCCGCCAAGCAAAAAAGTTGTGGAGGCAATTACGAAAGCATCGCTTCAGGGAAATCTATATCCGGGATCCGGCCCCGAACTTCGCAAAAAATTGGGAGAAAAAGCTGGATTGACCGGCGAGAATGTGGTGTTGGGCAATGGCTCAACCGATGTCATTAACTTTGTCATTGCAACATTCGTGGCACCAGGCGACGAGGTCATTATTCCAGATCCAACCTTCTCGATGTATAAATCCCGGGTATTGATCAATGGCGGCATCCCCGTCATCATCCCAACGCACAGCGAATACACTTTTGATGTCCAAAATATGATTAAAGCAATCACGGAAAAAACCAAATTGATTTTTCTTTGCTCTCCGAATAACCCTACCGGCACCCTGATGCGGGAACATCACTTAATCGAAATTCTCGAACAAGGGGTTCCAGTATTCTATGATGAAGCTTATTACGAATTGCAAGATGAGGTGATCACAAGAGCGGGCTTGATCAAGCGTTACCCCAATCTGGTGGTTAATCGAACCTTTTCGAAAGCCTACGGATTGGCTGGTTTTCGATTAGGGTATGTATTGTGCGATGAACGTCTGGCAAATTATTTCAATCGAGTGAAAATCCCGTGGAATGTCAGCTTGCCGACGATTGCAGCTGCCCTGGCGCAGCTTGAAGATGAAGCTGATTTAGAATATAAGCGTAAAGTGGTGATTGAGGGGCGCAAGTATATCCAGGAAGAAATTAATAAACTTCCGGGGATTTACGCTTACCCATCACAGGGAAATTTTGTCCTGATCGATGCCGGCATTCTGTATAAAACTGCTCTCGAATTACGCGATCTGATGGTTGAAAAAGGAATATTTATTCGGCCAATGAGTGGAGCTCATATCGGAAAAGGATTTTTCCGCGTCACAGTGGGGCAAATGGAAGAAAACAGGAAATTCATCGAGGCATTTTCCGAATTAGTGGAAGAAATCAATAAATATAAGAAATAAAAAGAGTTCGTCCTTAAAGCCGATCGTCAATCAAAGCGAAGCGAAAAATCTTCTTATTGGCAAATAAGATATTTCGCTTCGCTCACCATGACAATAATGACCTTCTAGACAGCCTCTTTTTCAAACTAAATTACTTGTTCCCCCAATTGGTCTCAATTTGAGGAAGGTAAGCTTCCCGAAATTTTTGCTGGCTTTCCTTTAGATTTATCTTGCCGTTATAAACGAAACATATTCTATCGGCAGGATAATAATCTTGTGCATATTCCACCACCTCATTGGACATATCCCGGGTAACCCGATTTACGCCTACAATGGGTGATTTCTCTTCTATTTCTAATAGTTTAGCGA
>JAAZNS010000294.1 GCA_012798185.1 Chloroflexota bacterium
AAGCGGCTTCGGATATTATCAATAGTTCGCTGATAAGATGCTCCCACACGATCCATTTTATTTACAAAGCAGATGCGGGGAACATGATAGCGATCCGCTTGCCGCCATACCGTTTCACTTTGCGGTTCAACGCCTTGTACAGCATCGAATATTACAATACCGCCATCCAAGACACGCAATGACCGTTGCACTTCTGCTGTGAAATCGATATGCCCCGGAGTATCGATGATATTTATTTGGTAACCGTTCCATTCTGCCGATACTGCTGCAGATACAATCGTTATACCTCGTTCGCGCTCTTGCTCCATCCAATCGGTGACTGTTGTCCCATCATCAACCGAACCAATCCGGTGGGTCTTTCCGGTATAGAAAAGTATTCGCTCTGTCGTTGTGGTTTTTCCCGCATCGATGTGAGCGATAATCCCAATATTTCGATACCTTTCCAACGGATGTTGACGAGACATTTAGTCATCCACCAAGAAAACAAATACAAAGAAGGTATAAAAAAATCCAAAATTCTATACCCGATAATGAGAATACGCACGGTTGGCTCCTGCCATTTTATGCGTTTCTTCACGCTTCCGAATAGCTGCACCGGTGTTGTTGGCTGCATCGATGATTTCATCAGCCAGCTTTTCTGAAAATGTTTTACCTGCTCGGGTTACCGAAGCTTGTAGTATCCAGCGGGTAGCTAACGCAAAACGACGATGCGCCGTAACTTCCATGGGTACTTGATATGTTGCGCCGCCCACCCGGCGAGGCTTTACTTCCATTAAGGGTGAGACATTTTTTATTGCCATTTCAAATATTTCCATGGGGTCTTTTTTGGTCCGCTCACCAATGATTTCAATAGCATCATACACGAGCCGCGTCGCAGTGCTCTTTTTGCCTCGCTGCATAATCCGGTTTATAAAAGACTGAATGTGGACGCTGTTATACCGTACATCAGGAGTAATTTCTGGTTTTTCTGGTCTATTTCGTCGAGCCATACGACCTCACAATAACTCAATAATAACTGGGTAATAATCGCCGGTTACAATTGATCACCAGCGTTTAATTATTTACTTTCTTTCGGCCGCTTCGAGCCGTATTTGGATCTACCCTGATGACGATCATTCACGCCACCAGCATCCAAAGAGCCACGAACAATATGATAGCGAACACCCGGAAGATCTTTTACACGACCGCCGCGCACCAGAACCACAGAGTGCTCTTGCAATGTATGACCTTCGCCAGGAATATACGCTGTAACTTCGATATTATTGCTCAACCGAACACGAGCAATTTTTCGCAGTGCAGAGTTCGGTTTCTTCGGAGTCATGGTACGCACCACCGAACAAACACCCCGTTTCTGTGGGGCACCTTTTTCTTGTCGAACCCGCCGTTGTTTCATCGTATTGAATGTATAAAGCAGAGCGGGCGCTTTGCTTTTTACCTTTTTCGATTTTCGACCTTTACGAACCAATTGATTAATCGTCGGCACCTTTGCCTCCAAGCACATTTTCTATATGATTTACTTCTATCAATATTCATTAAGGGAGGCCATCCACCTGCTCGATGGCCTCTCCGATGCTATTTATATAATATTCATTTGCCCAATTTGCTCACTGGGTGAAAGAAAAAAAGGGCAACGAAAAGCGATTTTACCATGCGGAAATTTAAGCGTCAAGATTAATTTATCTTTCTTTAATCTTTTAAAAATCTTCACCTAAACCTAACAATCCGGTCGCCAGTTTTGGTGGACGAGCCCGCTCCTCGTCTTTACCGAATTTTATTAATTCACCAGTATCTGTCACTGCTTCCACTGCTAAACCCAGGCTTTGTAATTCTTTAACCAATACCCGGAAAGATGCAGGAATGGAGGGCTCTTCGATTGGTTCACCCTTCACAATCGCCTCATAGGTTTTAACTCGCCCTTGTACATCATCAGATTTAACGGTGAGCATCTCCTGCAAGGTGTATGCAGCGCCATAAGCCTCCAGCGCCCAAACCTCCATTTCACCAAATCGCTGCCCGCCAAATTGAGCTTTTCCACCCAGCGGCTGTTGAGATACAAGGCTGTAAGGGCCAGTCGACCGGGCATGAACTTTATCTTCTACAAGATGGTGCAGCTTGAGCATTGTCATCACACCGACGGTTACCGGTTGATCGTATGGTTCTCCAGTCTTTCCATCACGGATAATCTGTTTCCCAAGAATAGGTGTGGGCTGATATGTTTTCTGAGTAATCTCATTGGCTTTTTCCCGCAGTAATTCGTTCGGGATATCCCTACTATCTTCACCCATCATTTCAATCCATAAGCGAAGACAGGTATCAATCGCTGCCTGATCGACTTCTTGATCATACTTAGCAGAATGTTTAATTTCACCAAAATCCAAAATTTTATCTGGGTCATAACCGGCATCTCGCAGCCATTCACTTAATACTGCTCTTCTGGCATAGTGATAATCGGATATGATTTGGTAAACGTCATATCCCCGTTCCCCCAACCAGACTTCAAGATACAGCCTGCGGACTTCATCATCATCCTGAATGCTTTGAGGATCATATTCCTGTTGTTTTATCCACTCCCAGGCTTTTTCTCCTGTTTGTTTCCATGCCTGATCAATCATCCAGGCACGGGCAAGTTCAGCTTCAATTTCGAATTCGTTAGCGCCATCAAACACTGGAGATAGCGCCTGGAAACCCAACCTGCTGGCTGCCCATCCTAAATGTGTTTCCATAACTTGACCAATGTTCATACGTCCAGGAACACCTAATGGATTCAGGATAATATCTACCGGTGTGCCATCTTCCAACATTGGCATATCTTCTACCGGCACAACACGGGAAACAACGCCTTTATTCCCGTGCCTACCTGCCATTTTATCTCCGGCAGTTATTTTTCGTTTTTGGGCAACCGATACGCGCACCATCATATCAACACCAGCCGATAGATCGGCATTATCGTCTCTGGTGAATACCTTGACTTCAACTACTTTCCCTCGTTCGCCATGAGGCATGCGCAAGGAAGTGTCTTTTACATCGCGGGATTTTTCTCCGAAAATTGCTCTCAACAATCGTTCCTCAGGGGTCAATTCTTTCTCGCCTTTTGGAGAGATCTTCCCTACTAAAATTTCATTCGGGCCTACTTCAGCACCAACCCTGATAATGCCTCTTTCATCGAGGTCTTTTATCGCATCTTCACCCACGTTGGGAATATCGCGGGTGATCTCCTCGGGTCCTAAGCGAGTATCTCGTGATTCCACTTCGTATTTTTCGATGTGGACTGAGGTGAACATATCCTCTTGTACCAAACGCTCAGAAATCAAGATGGCGTCTTCGTAGTTACCTCCTTCCCAGGAGATAAAAGCAACGACAACATTTTGCCCTAATGCCAGCTGCCCGCTTTCTGTCGATGAGGAATCTGCAATCACATCGCCCTTCTTGATCATCTGCCCTTTAACCACCGCCGGTCGTTGATCGATGCAGGTGCTCTGATTCGACCGCTGATACTTCCTCAGATTATAGTTATGCGTTTTTCCTTCGCTGGTGCGAACCACAATCATGCTACCAGTAACAGAAACTACTTCCCCATCTTCCTCGGCAATGATCACCTGCCCGGAATCCATAGCAGCATCATTCTCCATACCCGTCGAAACCTGGGGAATATCAGGGCGCAGTAATGGAACAGCCTGAGCTTGCATATTCGATCCCATCAACGCCCGGTTGGCATCATCATGTTCAAGAAATGGAATTAATGCAGCACTGATACCCACAATCTGGTGAGGTGCCACATCCATGTAATCGATATCGGTGGGCGGCGAGAAAATAAAACCGGTTAAATAGCGGGAGGAAACACGCCGGCGCACAAATTCTGAATATTCGTTTAATGGCGCATTCGCCTGCGCAATTCTAAATTTATCCTCCACATCTGCCGATAAATATTCCATTTCATCGGTCACGAATGGTACGATCAAGACATCATCCTTTTTCACTTTCTTGATCGCTTTTGCCATTTTTTCGGTAATACGCTCACCTTCTTGAGCAATCACCTCACCAGTCTTAGGATTGACAATATTTTCACGAAGCATTCTGCCTACCAGCCGTGGATCATCAGGAGATAATGCCCTGCGTACCCGCCGGAAAGGCGATTCGATAAATCCATATTCGTTAACTTTAGCAAAAGAAGCCAGCCGTCCGATTAAACCAATATTTGGACCTTCAGGTGTTTCGATTGGGCAAATTCGCCCATAGTGCGAGTGATGGACATCGCGGACATCGAACCCAGCCCGTTCTCTTCTAAGACCGCCAGGACCTAATGCTGATAATGTGCGTTTGTGGCGTAATTCCGCCAATGGATTGGTCTGATCCATGAATTGAGAAAGCTGGCTGGAGCCAAAAAATTCGCGTAAGGCTGCCACAACAGGGCGAATATTGATTAAAGTGATGGTGGAAAGCTGATCCTGATCCCGTATCGACATTCTCTCTTTGATCACCCGTTCCATTCGGCGTAAGCCGATGCGTAATTTATTTTGGATTAGCTCACCAACTGTTTTTGCCCGGCGGTTACCCAAGTGATCGATATCATCTGGTGTCTGAGTTTCATTATTTATCATGATCATGCGGCGAACCAAACGGATAATATCCCATTTGGTAACCGTTCGCCGGGTAATCGGCACACGATCGTGCAGCTCTAATTTTTGGTTAAGTTTATAACGCCCCACCCTTTCAAGGTCATAATGTCTCTGGTCGAAAAGCTGCTCTTCCAAAAAGTCTTTCGCATTTTCTAATGTTGCCGGATCTCCCGGGCGCATCCGCTTGAAGAATTCTAGCAAAGCCACTTGTGCAATGGTCATCCCTGGTGGAATTTCCCACTCGGGTTCCTGGCGGAATGTGGAAGCGATGAACATGCGGTCTGGATTATTATCCACATCATTGAAGATCTTCATCAGTTCTTCGTCAGTACCCTCTTTTAGAGGAGAATTTTCCAGCCCGTCATCAACTGCAGCTAAAGCTCGTAAAAAGATGGTAATCGGTACTGTTCGTTTTCGATTAAACCGTAAAGTTAGATAATCACTCTTGCGGGTTTCAAATTCCATCCAGGCGCCCCGATCGGGGATCAACTTCGCCATAGCCAGTTTTCTTCCGGTAGACCGGTCGGCAAGCGCTTCAAAATACACACCCGGAGACCGGATTAATTGGGATACAACAACCCTCTCGGTACCGTTGATAATAAATGTCCCCTTTTCGGTCATTTCTGGGAAATCACCCAAGAAAATATCCTGTTTGATTGGATCTGCAATATCAGCGCCTTCCAGAAGCACGGAAACATACAATGGGGATGCGTAAGTCAAATCGCGTTCAACGCATTCTTCTATGGTATGTTTTGGTTCTCCAAACCAGTACGTTAATTTCCAATCCTTCATTTCGGGATTGCGGCTTGGAAAATGAAGTTTCATCCCTTTGTTATACGACTCGATGGGAGAAATTTCGTCAAAAAGATCGCCTAAACCTTCCTTTTTCAAACGATTAAATGAATCTAATTGAACTTCAATTAACTCTGGTAAAGTAAGCTTTACATCAATTCGGGCATATGTTTTTCGCGGCAGCTTAGATGCCATAGAGGAACTCCTGTGATTGAAAACTTCGGGCAGGAATGTTTAACACGTGGTATCAGATGGTGAATTACCACCCATTGAATTATTTGTGGTATTCATCATTTGATCATTATAATAATAACACCACGGAGAATAGACTTGACCCATTAAACGAACGATAATTATACCTGTAAAATAATCTATGGTCAATATAATTTTGTGAGAGATATATAAATATTCTTGTAAGACGGTGCTTTGTCCCATCGTTTTGATTCTAACGATTGTAAACATTCGGATTATGGTAAAAAAAGATCTGCATTGGAGATGCCGCCTAAGCTGGATTAGGAGCCATTTAATAATAATTTTTGGAGAATTTCCTATTGATGATCCTTTTTTTTAAACTCCTTGACGAAAAAATTAGAATGGAATATCATCATAAAAATTAAATATATAAGATATAGGTTCGCTGAACGCCCGGATGCGCAGCGAATAATGGGGAAAGCTGGTGCCTTGTTTCAACAAGTAGTCCAGCACTGTCCCGCAGCGGTAACAGTCATTCGACTGAAGTCCGAATTCCCGCCTTTATCTTTCTCGTTTCTCCTTCGCGGTTAGGGAGGCCGGGATTTCGGATATAACCTAACAATTTCTACTTTATCCGAGACCTTGATAATAGCCTCCCGCCCTTTTGGGCGGGTTTCGTTTATTAAAACGGTTTTCCAAGCGAAGACCGTTTTTATTTTTAACTAACACAATAATAAGGAGTAAACCATGAAAAAAACTACCCCCTTCCTATCGATTCTGCTTTCTATGATCATTACTTTTTTTCTCCTGAGTTGTTTCTCCTTCATAGCCCGTGCGGTTGAGCCTAACCACGGATATGTCATCGTACAGCCCGACCCCAATCAAAGATGGATCAGAGAAATCCAATTCAGTTCGTCCATCAACGGGTTGGAAGCCCTTCAGCTTGCACAACAAGTGGTTATTACCGCCAATACGCCTTATGGCGTCGCTGTATGCAGCATCGCTGGGGTAGGCTGTCCAGCTACTGATTGCTTTTGTTCTTCTTCCTATTGGGCATACAGCTATTGGGATGGCAGCGCCTGGCAAGACTATGGTGTTGGCCCCTCTGGTTCCAGCCTCGGTGACGGAGCTATCGAAGGCTGGCGCTGGGGCAAGTGGGGGTCAACTGGAATCCCTGCTGCTACTCACCTGATCGCAGCAAATGAAGCTCTGGATTACCTCTTGACGATACAAAATACGGATGGAGGGTATACCGGGACAAGCAGTTCGGTTGAAACTTTAATTTCAATAGGTTCAAATAATATCCTTGCATCAGATTGGAGTAAACCGGGTAATCCGGCTTCACTGGAAGATTATTGGTTGCTAAATAGTGTCAGTTATTCAGACGATGGCGCAGCAGAAGCTGGTAAATTAGCTGTTGGCTCAGTTTCCGCAAGTTTTAATCCCCCTGTCGGTACACTAACACCAGCAAATTATTACAACGCTAATACGGGTATTTATGCAGAAGGCGCCGGATACCAAAGCTGGGCTATGTTAGGTGCATACGCTCTCGGAGAAACCATCCCAAGTCAAGCAGTTGTGTACCTGAAAAGCCTTCAAAAATCGGATGGCGGGTTCGAGTGGTATCCAGGTTTGGGATCTGATACGAATTCCACCTCTTTAGCAATTCAAGCGCTACTTGCCAGTGGGGAATCAATCATTTCGTCGGAAGTTTTCCGCGGTTTGAATTACTTAAAATCGGCTCAAAATAACGATGGCGGTTTTCCTTATGATCCTGTTTCGCCATGGGGTACTGCCAGTGATACAAATTCAACTGCCTACGCTATCCAAGCTATTCTTGCTGCCAATCAAGATCCTGAGGCAGCGCCTTGGGTAAAACCTGGCGGTAATCCATACGATTTCTTGTTGAGCACTCGACTACCTAACGGAAGCCTTGAATGGCAAATCGGATATGGATCGAATGTACTGGCTACTCAGCAAGCTATCCCAGCTTTGATGCACATCGCATTTGCGCAGGCAATTAATAACCAGGTATTGTCCACCTATCTTCCAGTGATAATGTCAACGGGTTCAAAATAACTCTCTTTTCATAAAAGACAATGAAATATTTAAAATCATTGATTATATTGATATTGCTTTCCGCATTGGGAAGTTATTTCGCGCTTCCTGCTCAAGCAGATGATCCTCATCGGGCAGGGTTGGTTGTACAGCTCGATAATTCTACAATTATCACCAGGTGCATCGAATTTTCTGAAGATTCGATTTCAGGATACGATGTCCTAGTCCGCTCAGGGTTAAATGTTGAAGCCTCCTTCGATGCTATGGGGGCAGCAATATGCAGTATCAATGGAGTAGGCTGCCCAATCGATAATTGCTGGTGCGATTTTCCGCCCAACTATTGGTCTTATTGGCATCAATCGGGGAACAATTGGGTGTATTCACAACTCGGCGCCAGCAACTACCGCGTCCATGACGGCGATATCGAAGGCTGGCGCTGGGGGAATGGCTCCCCGCTCACACGCACCTATAGCATGAATGAAATATGTATTTCTGCTACCGCCACCCCAACAGCCAGTATTACCCCTAACTCTACTGCAACAGTCGAGCCCACTAATTATAGTGTCCAGGGTGAAAATGATACACCGTTTACCCTATATATCGACTCCTCTTCAAAGAGCGAAACGACCCCATCCGTCACTTGGACAAGTGTTTCGGCGCCAAGTGGTGTTGAAATATCATCCCCCAGTGCAACTATCGATGTTCAAATGTTTACACCCACCGTAACACAACCGATATTTACCGACACGCCGTTGTTTACCCCTACTCAAAAAATCAAAGCCACATCCCTTCGGGCGACGCGCCAGGCAATAAAGACACAAGAGAGCCTTAAAAAAACGATGGAAAATACAACATCCACACCTACCATAATGCCATCTCCTACCGAAATACCTCAACCCGCAGACTCCGAAAATAACAGGATTATTAAATTCCTGATTATGTTGATTGTACTTTTGGTTTTGGCTTCTCTGGGTATATGGTTAATGAAAAATCGAGGATAACTATAAAAACAATAAAAAAGCCTATCTCAAGTATGGTGTTATATATTCTTTGCACTGGATTAGGCATATTTGCTTTTCTGCAGCCTTTCTTCTTGCCTGATATTAAGCAATCCTATGCATATACCCAAATTCGTTCGAATGATGCCCCCTGGATGGTAACGCTGGCTTTGAGTTTGTGTGTGTTTATTATTTTTTATGAAATCCAAACACAAGCGGTCAACACCCGGATTATTGCTTTAATGGGAATGCTGGTTGCTATTAATTCATCGTTGCGTTTTCTGGAAGTAGCCATACCGGGGCCTGGGGGATTTAGCCCCGTATTTTTTTTAATCATCATGGTGGGTTATGTCTATGGCAGTTATTTTGGTTTCCTCATGGGTGCGTTAACCTTATTTGTGTCCGCTTTAATCACCGGCGGAGTTGGTCCCTGGCTGCCAGGGCAAATGTTTACCGCAGGATGGGTGGGGATGAGCTCACCGTTGATTAAACCAATCGTTCATTATTTAGCCAAAATTCTTAAAAAAAATGAAATGAAAATCGAAATTTTCTTCCTGGCAATCTTTGGCGCAATTTGGGGCTTATTGTACGGCGCAATAATGAATTTATGGGCGTGGCCCTTCATTTCTGGACCAAGTAATCAATATTGGACACCGGGCATCAGCTTTGGAAATACGCTCCTGCGCTACTCAGCATATTATCTGATTACGTCATTAGCATGGGACCTTTGCCGGTCAGCGGGAAATGTCTTATTGATTTCATTATTAGGTGCACCGGTTATAAAGACTCTGCGCCGGTTTCAAGATCGATTTTCTTTCTCATATCAATGCGAATAAATTCCTTGACATGCTAAACTACTCGATTTAATAAGACATATCATTTATGAATTCATTTTCCTGGATAATTTGGTTGATTGCTGTTTTGGGAGCGCTATCTGCCACACGTAATCCGCTGCATTTAATACTAATCTTGTTGATTTTGGGGTTAATGACAAAAATCATCAAATACGATCGAAAAGATAATTTGGTTCCGATTTCATTTTTCCCGTTTTTCTTGCTGATAATTCTCACAGCCGCTGTTTTTAATGCCCTCCTTTCACATGTGGGATCTACGATATTATTTTTTATCCCCGGAAACGTCGTCTTAATTAGCGGACCAATTACCCTAGAAGCTATCGTCTATGGTGCAACGAATGGGTTAATTTTAAGTGGAATTTTCTTATCCTTTTCGATCTTCAATCAATCCTTAAGTGCAAAGACCATCATTCGGATGATCCCGAAAGCGTTTTACCCTCTAGCATTAATTATCACGATTGCGATCAATTTTTTACCCTCAATTAGACATCGGCTGGAAGAAATCCGCCAGGCTCAAGCCATACGCGGTCATCAATTACGTAATATCGGCGATTATGCATCCCTTTTTCTGCCATTGCTCATCGACAGCCTGGAGCGGTCGATGCAATTGGCAGAGTCCATGACCTCCCGCGGATTTGTCCCTTATCAACTGCAAAGTACTACTCCTCACAACCGCTTCGTAATTATTACCGGAATGATATTTTTTATTGCAGGCTGGATCGTCCAGCTGTCTAATGGCAATCATTATGCTTATGGACTTTCCCTATTAGGTTTATTCATGATAATTTTTTGGTTTTTGTGGATTAGTAAACAAATCCCCCAATCAACATATAAACGCGAGAAATGGTCGTGGCTGGATGTAATTATCTCAGTGATCTTTTTATCAGGGCTATGTGTATATATCATCCCACTACCTTTCATCGATCATCAAATTTTAATTTACAACGCATATCCCACCGTCATCCTGCCTGATTTTGATATCATAGTAGGATGCGTGTCTTTATGCTTTCTAATCCCCGCTTTTATTAATAGAGGACCTGCGCATGATCTCGTTTCAAAACGTTAGCTTTTCATATCCTAACGCAGCAAAACCAGCCATTAAGGATATCTCCTTTACAATTGATAAGGGTGAAATGGTTTTGTTAACCGGTGTCTCTGGTTCGGGAAAATCTACCCTGCTCAGATGCATTAACGGGCTGGTGCCGCATTTTAGCGGAGGCTCGATATCCGGCAGAATTTCAGTCGACGGTCATGAACCTATAAAAGAATCGCCCAAATCGCTTTGTCACGTGGTTGGATTTGTGTTTCAAGACCCAGAAAGCCAATTCATTATGGATCAGGTTGAAGATGAGATTGCCTTTGTTCTGGAGAACTTTGCCCTGCCTCCTGGTGAGATAGAAAAACGCATCGATAAAGTATTATCAATTTTACAGCTAAAAGATCTGCGTAATCGGCAAATTAATACGTTATCTGGTGGCGAACAGCAGCGGGTTGCTATCGCATCCGTATTAGCGCTACAGCCATCAATACTGGTATTGGATGAGCCTACATCTCAGCTGGACCCTCAATCTGCTGAGAGTCTTTTGTATACATTGAAAGATCTTAATGAAAATCAAAATCTAACGGTTATTCTATCGGAACACCGCTTAGAACGCATTATCCCTTTCTGCGATCGAATCATTCATCTCAATCATCAAGGTTATTTGGAAGCACAGGGACATCCACGTCAGGTATTTCAACAAATCAATATCGAAGTGCCATTAATCGAGGCAGCAAAAACTCTGAATTGGCAATCAATCCCGCTGACCATTAATGAAGCCAGGCAATTTTTTCAACAACAGAATCACCCCATTACAAATAATGATAACCCGATTGCCCATACAGATGAAACTTTCCCTTCTGAAAAGAATTGTTACAAAACGCTTATCCAAGTAAAAAACTTGAATTTTTCATACAACTCAGTCCCTGTAATCCGTGATATCAACCTGGATATTAAACAAGGCGAAACCGTTGTCCTGATGGGTGTCAATGGCGCTGGGAAATCTACATTATTACGCTGCCTGGTTGGTTTACTTAGACCACAATCAGGGGAAATCCTTTTTGCAGGAAAAGATATCCGCAATTTATCTATTGCAGATATCAGCCGGGAAGTTGCATATCTGCCGCAAGATCCGAATATGATGCTTTTTGCAGATCGTGTTGAAGATGAATTATGGATTACCCTACGAAATCATCGAATTCAAATTCCGCCGATTACTCCGCAAAAATTGCTTAGCCAATTAGGCTTATTAGAAAAAGCAGAGCAATACCCGCGTGATCTAAGCACGGGTGAACGTCAGCGGGTAGCTTTGGGCGCTGTATTGGTAACTAAACCCCAGGCAATATTACTCGACGAACCAACCCGCGGTTTAGATTATGCTGCCAAAAAAAACCTTATCGAACTACTGAAAATTTGGCAACTTGAAGATAAGGCAATTTTATTGATTACGCATGATGTGGAGTTCGCCGCACAAGTTGCCGATTCCGTAATCATATTAGATCATGGGGAAATCATCAAACAAGGGAAAGCGAAAGATATTTTCGCCCATTATTCACCCTACATGACTCAACTCGCCCAAGTCTTTCCCAATACAGGGTGGATTACTGAAAAAGATATTGCGCAATAAATTCTCTGCTTTAATTTTAATAATTCACCCTGGAATCTCAATTTGATATTTTCTCTCATTATTTGTTAAAATGAGAATTATGGAAAATGAAAATATCAAGTATAAATCAGGTTTTATCGCTATTGTTGGGAAACCAAATGTTGGAAAGTCTTCCCTGGTAAATGCCTTACTCAATCAAAAAATTGCATCGGTCACTCCCCGGCCGCAGACTACGCGTAAAAATCAACTCGGCATCCTCACTACACTATACCAGGATTACCTGGTGCAGATGATTTTTATCGATACACCCGGCGTACATCGACCTCGTTATAAGCTTGGCGAATATATGGTGCAGCAAGCTGAACAATCGCTTAAAGGATGCGATATCATCTTATTCATGGTCGATGCCAGCCAGCCTCCTTCCGATGAGGATCATCAATTGGCTGATCTGGTTTTCGAAGCAAAAAGAAAAATCCCAGGATTTCTTGTGATCAATAAAATCGATCTATGCGACAATGATCAGTTAACCAAAGTCACAGCGGCATATTCATCCTTAGCGCCGGCCATGGAAACGATCGCAATTTCATCCACCCGAAAGGATAATCTCGAATTTTTGATGAGTAAGCTGGTTGAAAAATTACCCGAGGCTCCCCCCTACTACCCCGAAGATCAGGTGACCGATTTATATGAAAGGGATATTGCAGCTGATATTATTCGTGAATCAGCATTAATCTTGCTGCGGGATGAGGTTCCGCATGGCATCGCAATTCGAATCGACCAGTACACCGAACGCGGCGATCAAGGCGCTTATATCGAAGCTACATTGTTTGTCGAAAAAGAATCCCATAAAGCGATCGTGATCGGTCATCAAGGCAGTATGTTAAAACAAATCGGTTCGATGGCGCGAAAAGAAATCGAAGCAATAAGCGGGCGGAAAATATTTTTAAATATTCGAGTAAAGGTGCGCAAAGATTGGCGGAATGATGACCGTGTGCTGCGTAAATTTGGATTTTAATTAATTAGAATATGACAATAATTTTCCTGAGTGCATGGTTGATCTTTGCAGTCATCGATTGGTTCGCCGTAGCTAAAAAAATCAAACGTCTGGAATATATTTGCAAACCGGGGGTAATGTTTGTTTTATTGTTATATTTATTCCTTTCTGCCGACTTTAGAAATGGAATTTTCTGGTTTGCCTTTGGTATTTTCTTTTCATTGTGGGGAGATATTTTTTTAATGCTTCCCAAAAGACCTTTTATGGCTGGTTTGGTTTTCTTCCTGCTAGCGCATTTGTCCTATATTGCAGGGTTTAACAATTTCAATCTTGAATTTAATATTGCGAGTTTCGTTCTATTGATCTCAATAGCCTTCTCGTCATTTAATGTATATCAACTGGTAACCAGCCGAAAAGTTTATTTTTATCGTGCAGACCTAAAAATACCAATATTATTCTATACGATTGCAATCAGCACGATGCTTTTCTGTGCTGCTTTAACCTTCACTAGTGATACGTGGCCTTTTATTCCTTCTTTTATGGTAAGTATTGGTGCATTTTTATTTTATATATCCGATTCGATCATTGCGATAAATCGATATGTTCCCCCAATACGAATTAACCGGGTAATCTCTACGATGACATATCACATCGGTCAGGCTTTAATCATCATCGGAGTTATTTATCAGACGAATTTTCGGGTTTTTTAATCATCAACAGATAAGCCAACAGCATCAACACTAAGCCAAGTCCGTCAAAAAAAATAAACCGCAATCCTGTCGCCCGTAATGCTGTGTGACCTGTTGGAAGAGATAACATCAGCCAGCTTTCGCCAATCACCCCGATGGCTTGCTGGAATATAATGATCCTAAATAAAGTCATATGCTTCATGGGGTTGAAAATAACCGGAGGATAAGTAACATTCCACATGAGAAAAAGAATACCCAACGCTTGAACGAGAACTCGTCCTTGATCGCCAGATATTTCAAAACCCCCCATATATTTTTGGGGCTGTAAAATAAAAACTACCGCACAAGAAATATTAATTAAGAAAATCACCCCAACAACCAATTGAACTATTCGAATGTTGGGGTGAAAACTAATCATATTTTTACGGTGATTTACCTGATCCATATTAATTCTGAGCGCTTATTTTTCAACTGTTCTCTTCATCGCCTGCTTTCTCTTCTTGATGAATAGATTCCTCATCCTGCGCCTCCCGCGGACGCGGCAGGTCAGGCGCAAGAGGGGCAGCTGGTGGTGTTGGCAAGTAAGATTCCGGTACATACGGGTAAAATTGCGTTCCAAAGCGGGTCATTAAGACCGCTCCCAAACCAATCATCCCAACAACTGCGGGCAGCATCCATCCGATACAGGGTATCATCTCATTTGCTCCATTTAAAACCAGCATTAAGAATAAAGTACCCAAGCCTGCTGATACTGGATCTGCCCAGTCCCTTTTTACTAATACGGCGAAACGCTTCCCAATCTCTAAACCAATTGAGATTAAACCAAATGCCCAGGATAATCCCAAGAACAAAAGGATAAATAGACCTAGTGGAGACAATATAAGTGTGATAATAAATAACGCTGCCAAGGGTATGGCAAGCACAATAGTGAGCAGACCTAACCCGACAGCAATCAGAGGTTGTTTGATAAATGCTTGCGCGACCCGGTTGGAAGCTTTGGGAACAAAAAGAACTACGAGAATTGCCAGGGCTGACCATAATAATATATTTAATGTAATCCAAATATAATTCACTTCAGGGAATAGATTAGGATATTCCTTTGGAATGTTAATTTCTCCAGGCACGGCAAATGAAAACGGAGCTTTGCTAACATCCATAACGTCACCTAAAACAAGCGCACCTTTTGACTTATCTAAATGAGCGCCTAGAGTGATCACATCGCCGTTAACACTTGCTGTTTCATCCAAAGTGATCAAACCGCCAATACCTACAATATCTTTCTCGATTTTTCCACTAGCTTCCAGATTCGCTCCAAAAAGAACTACGGTCCCAGTGACCGTAGAATTTTCCTCAAGTGTGGCTACAGCCCCAAATATTACGAGGTCGCCGTTTAACGTTTCGCCGCTTTCCAAGCGATAGATGCCGCCAAATACTACTTTCCCTTCCGCTAGTTCTCTTGCCATGACATTACTGGATGGTACGGCAAGAGCAAGCATTATTAATATAAACATGAGTAATCTTTTTATCAATTTCATATTGATAATCTCCGTGGTGATGTAACCTGTTTAAACGCGACCACCCACACTGCACATAACCCCAAAAAGGCAAAAGTCAATGCCACCCACATGCTTATGGGCACCAAAGAAAATACGGCTTGAAATAATGTAGATAACAAATTTATGATTCCCTCAATGGCGCTAAACCAGGTGACGATACCAAATAACTCTGCCCAAAGAACCGAAATAGGAGAAATAAATATCGGTAAAATGGTGAAACCTAATAATAAAAATAATGCAGCAATACTGACCAAACCAATAAAGGTAATTGAAAATACCTGCGTTCGTTGCCGTTTCTTAATATCTGCAGCTAAAGCATCTTCCCATCTGTGCGTAAACCCAGGACGAGGTGCCACAAAAGCACTATTATGAAACAAATTATCCACATCTTTTAGAGCATCCGATAACTGCCTACATGCGCGACATGTTTGCAGATGATCTTGCAACATCGCCGATTCTGCCTCGGTCAACTCAGTGTCGGAAAGGAGTAAGGTTTCAAAAAACTGGTGATTCATGGCATTTCCTTTCTGCAGGTATGAGTTTGTTCTGTTGTGATATCCAAAGGCGAGCCATTTCTTTTCGTGCTCTGTGGAGCCGGCTTTTTATGGCACTTTCTGATAACGACAGAGATTGGGCAATTTCATCATAAGAATAGTCATACCAATAATACATAACAACTGCTGCCCGGTCGATAGGATTGAGTTTTTCTAACAATAAACGCATACGGTTTTGCTCTTCTCGCTTACTCAGGGAAGATTCCGGACCCGGAAGTGTATCCGGAATTTCCTGATTTGGTTGATCTTCTAAAGAAATGATATTCATCCGATTTTTCCGGATTTGATCGATACAATAATGTGCTGCAATGGATAACAACCATGTAGAAAATTGACGATTGTGATCGTATTGTTTAATCGATCGATAAGCTCGAAGGAACGTTTCTTGAGCAGCATCCTCCGCATCCTCGGCATTGTTGAGCATACGATAGCATAAGTTAAACACTGGCTTCTGATATGCCTCCACAATATTTGTAAATGCTTGTTGGTCGCCTCTCTGCGCCTGAACAAGCCAAACCGCTTCGGTGTCTTGCACAGTACTGCTCCTGTTGTTCTCCGAAAATTATTGTCTTATCTGGTCACTCTACATGGTTCTACGCATCAGGTTGTTTAAAGTTGCAAAAGAGAATTCAAATAACCTGATAAATTCGAAAGATAGGGAAAAAATTACACTTCCAACTTTCTAAACCCTTCACCCAATGCTTCTTGCGCATGACCAACCACGATAAATGCATCCCTATCAACACCATGAATGAGTGATTTTATCTGAGATACTTCGGACCGGCTGACTACACAATAAAGCAGGGTACGGCTTGCCCCGGTATAGGCACCTCTAACCGGAATTGAAGTAACCCCTCTCTCCATCTCAGCCAGAATCATTTCTGATATTTTTTCTGGCTGGGAAGTTACAACCATAATTGTGCGGACAACATTAGAACCTTCGGTGGCACCTTCTGCTGCCAAACCACTGACATAAAGCATGACCAATGCATATAATGCTTTGTCCCAACCAAATGAAAATCCGGCAATCAATATAACAACAGCATCGGTTAATAAATAACTTTGCGATAATGAAACACCGCGCCAATGATTTAATATCCTTACCAGGATATCCGTACCCCCGCTGGTGCCTTTACCCCGATAAACCACCCCATAGCCTATCCCGCTGATAACACCGCCGAAAAGTGAGTTTAAAATCAAATCAGAGGTTAATCCTTCTTGGGGCAAGAAAAAAAACAATAAATCGGTAAAGATAGAAAAGCACAGTATTGCGAACGCTGTCCTAACCGCAAACCGCACCCCACCAAGGTGGCGCCACCCAAGGATAAACAACGGGATATTCCCTAATAGGGTCATCAAGCCAATCGGAAAATTTGTGTAATGACTGATAATTTGTGCTAACCCGCTGATCCCCCCAACGACCAGCTGAGCAGGAACTAAAAACAAACGCATAGCTAACGCTTGCAGGAATGCCCCTGCACAAATCAATAGATAATCTTCCACAGCCGCCCATGAGAGCACCACCGGAATAATTTTCATTTCATTATTTTTACCCGTCATGGAAGATCATTCCTTACTAATATCAATCGATGTTTAATGTCGTTCCCGCCAATGCCTCAATAATTGCGATGACAGCAGAATTATCTAAATCCTTCAAGCCCATTTCGATCATCGCGTTGAAAAGTTGGCTATCTACTGCTGCTGAGGGTAATGGAATGCCGTATTGTCGTGCGGTTTCCATCACAATATTTAAATCCTTGGCTTGCATATATGCCTTGAATCCAGGGGTGCGATTACCGGTAAAAAGCCGGGGCGGCTTAACATCCAATGTCCAGCATTGGGCTGCGCCGCCGCGAATAGCTTCGATTACCTTGCGGGGATCTGCCCCAGATTTCTGCGCAAATATCAATAATTCTCCCATTGCGACCATCTGAGAAGCCACCATAATTTGATTACAGGCTTTTGCGATCTGACCAGCACCAGAATCTCCCACGTGAATGATTGTTTTTCCCATGGCTTGAAACACAGGCATTGCCTTTTCGAATGCCTGGGCTGGACCTCCCACCATGACCGCCAGCGTTCCCTGGCGAGCGCCGATATCACCCCCGCTAACCGGTGCATCCAGGCTTAATACACCTTTTTCTGCCAGTGTCTTTGCGATCACGCGGGAGGATGCTGGTTTTATGGTGGAATTATCAATATATATTAACCCGTCATGCGCACCTTCGATAATTCCTTTCTCTCCCAAAACCACTTTTTCCACATCTGGAGTATCCGGCAGATTGGTGAACACAATATCCACTTGTTCAGCAACTTCGGCGGGTGAATACGCCTGTTTTGCACCTTCTGCAGTCAATTCACGCACAGCAGGTAAACTGCGGTTGAACACAACCATAGAAAAACCCGCTTTCAATATATTCCGGGCAATAGATTTTCCCATTATTCCCAAGCCAATATATCCAACGGTAAGGTTTTCAGCCATGTTAATAATTCTCCTTTATTTTATAGTGGTCAATAATTAAATTGTTAAATGTTTGTAGTAATGACTTCAATACTTATCGGGTTGTAACGAATAAAATTATGACTACGATTTCATCTTTTATTATATAAACTAACTTCTTTGTACTTGCTGTGAATTTCGTTCAAGTTTTGGTCCTTCAGGTGTATCGGAGACCAACCATCCCAGGGATAATATCAGCTTTCTCAAATTATCAGCCTTGTGCCAATCTTTTTCCATTCGGGCAATTTGGCGTTGATTCAGCAGCTCAAGGACTTCTTCGGGAGGAGAATCATTTTTCCTGATATCAATAGGTGGTGTTTGCATTGAATGATGGATTTCTAATGCTTTTTGCCATATTTCAGGTGGTAAACCCTCCCCTCCACTGGGCGGCCGAAATGGACCAACCCGGCTAAGTGAAAACGATTGACCATTGGAAAACTGATGAACATGACTATGGCGTAATTGGGTAACTTCCAGTAATCCCGATTGATGAAGCTGGCTCTCCAAAAAAGCATCGTCATGAGCAATCCCCGTGTGGATGAGGGTAACGCATCCAATTCCCATAACTTCACAAATACCAGTTTGAGGGTCGATGAACAATGCAGTTTTTTCATCAAGCCCAACAATCGTTACCCCTGAGGGCAACATTTTCATCAGTTCAATAAACCGTTCCCTTCCCATAAAGCAGCGGCATGTATCTAATTCCTCGCCGCCGTCATTGTTGTTCCAATGGGGGATAAAAATCAAAGTCATCCCATATCGACCAAAAAAATCCAAACCGGATTTCCAATGAAGTTCCTCCCCAACTTTATAGATTTCATACACTGGTAAGCTCATTGCGCTGATCGCAACGGTTGCTGCGCTTGCCAATGCAATCGTTGCGCCTAATCGATGACGCGCCAGAAGATAATACCAGGTAACACTATCGTCAAGTTGGCGTACAGCATAAGTCGGACTGCCAGGTCCCATAAAAACCATATCAGCATCAAGTATAGGCGCGGCTATTTGAGGATCATCGGGGGAAAAATTAGTTCCGCGTTTACGCGCCGCAACAATTTGAATTTGCGGATTATAGTTTTGCAGGCGAATTTTGAGAAATTCTCCCACCCTGCCGATTACCTGTCCAGAGTTCAGTTCAAATCCGGCGGGTGTTTCCAATAACGCTATTTTGGGTGAAGGGGGCAGCGCCTGCATGACACGCTCAAATACTTTTCGTCCGCTGGCAGATGTTTCTCCCGAGCCAAATAGCACAATAGGTCCTGGTTTATTGATGAGAGTCATGATAATTGAAAATTGTAACTGCTTAACAAGTTTGGTTAAGTGGTTCTCAAAAAATCATAAATTAAGATTTTACCTGGTATCGCATTTTTATATTTGGTACTAAGTATTCGTCAAATGAGCGGTTTACATCATAATCCGGTGACCAGCCCCAATCCCTGCGGGCATCATGATCGTTGAGGTCTGCCGGCCAGCTATCCACGATATCATTACGCTTTTTATCTGGCGCAAAAGTGATATTTGCTTGAGGGAAGAATTTCAACACCCATTCTCTGAATTCCCCCGCACTTAAACTAAAACTGGTTACATTATATACTCTGCGGGTTAAAGCCTCTCGAGGCGCCGCAGCGAGACAAGTCAAGGCTTTTAAGGCATCGGGCATCGCCATAAACGGAATCCTAGAATCTTCTCTGACGAAACAGGCGTAAGGTTCCCCTTTAGCTGCGGCATGAAGCATTTCTGGGCCATAATCGCTTGTACCGCCGCTGGGCACAGTAAAGGCGCTGATTAAGCCAGGAAAACGAACTGCACGAAAATCAAGCATCACCGGACGATCGCTCGCCAACTGGCGGAAATATTCGCTGTAATAAATTCCCAGCATTTCACAATATAATTTATTACTTCCATACATAGTGCGCGGATAATTCCATTCCCACTCACGGATGTGTGGAAATTTCGCTTTGGTTACAAGATCAGGGATGCCATAAATAGCAATGGAACTAGGGAAGATGAACATTACCGGCTTTCCACGCCACTCAGATTGTTCCGAAGCGATCTGCAGGAGACCAAATGTACCTTCTACATTAACCTGATGAGCTGCTTCTGGCGTGAATTCGGCGCGGGTGGAGAGCAAAGCTGCCAGGTGGTATATTGTATCGATCTCATACTCGCTGATGATCCTTGCCAAAAGTGATCTGTCGCAAATATCTCCCTGGATGTGAGTAATTCGGCTGGTTATCTCCGGTGCAAGAGGGCGTATATCTAAAGAAACCAGGTCTGTTTTCCCATCCTTTAATAGTTGTCTGATCAGTGCATCGCCAATTTCCCCTGATGCCCCTGTAATCAATGTAATCTTCTTCCGCATATTTTCTCCTTATTTTTGAAGGCTCAGCACAACCTTTTAGAATGTGCTAGAATAAAAAATTGGGCTGGGCGTCTTAGATTGTTCCTGTTTTGTTTATTGCATTTCACCGCCCGACCATAATTGTACAACACCTTATACAATACCGCACCCCTGGAATAAATTACTTACCAGGGAAAGGAGGCGCAAATGCCATTAGATATCATCCTTGGCGCCCAATGGGGAGATGAGGGCAAAGGCAGAATTGTCGACCTGCTTTCTGCACACGCAGATATTGTTGCCCGTTTTAACGGTGGAGATAACGCAGGGCATACTGTGACTGTAGGGCAGCAGACTTTCAAATTACACTTATTGCCATCCGGTATGATTCACCCTCATACAATTGGCGTGATTGGGAATGGCGTAGTAATTAACCCGATTACACTCCTGTCTGAAATGGACACATTACGAAATGCTGGGATTATCGTAGATCCGAAACGATTGTACATTTCCCATGCTGCT
>JAAZNS010000295.1 GCA_012798185.1 Chloroflexota bacterium
AAAAAAACTTGCCAAAGATTTTAATATCCGATATATTTGGGCCGATACAATAACTCGGGACACCATCGAAGAATGGCTTCCCGAAGTGAAAATACTCAAACAATCGGGTGAATTCACTATTCTCGAGATGCCAATTGAACCATAAATGATTGACAACAGGGATAACTTGTAGTGCCTCAACCAGCCCGGGTAAATAACTGTTTTCGAGGTATTCGGGGCATTCCACTGCAACTTGAATCATGATGATAAATTAGGGATATGAAAAAATACCTTGCTTTCGATTTAGAAATTGCTAAAAGCCTGCCCAATGGAATCGATGATCTGAAAGCCTACCGTCCTCTTGGAATAACCTGCGCGGCAACTTATACCGGCGATGAGCAGCCAAAATTATGGTATGGACAAAACCCCGATGGAAATGCAGCACCGCAAATGTCCCGCCGGCAATTATTATCGTTGCTGGCATATCTCGAAGATATGGTAGAAGAAGGATACACAATCCTGACCTGGAATGGATGCGGATTCGACTTCGATATTCTTGCAGAAGAAAGCGGTGAGATTTTACGTTGTGCTAAGCTCGCATGGAATCATATCGATATGATGTTCCACTTCTTTTGCATAACGGGATTTCCGCTGGGGTTGGATAAAGCTGCAAAAGGTATGGGATTGCAGGGTAAACTGATCGGTATGAGCGGCGAATTGGCACCTCGCTATTGGGCAGAAGGTAAATGGGCAATCGTGTTGGATTATGTAGCACAGGATGTGCAGACAACATTAGATCTTGCCCTTGTTTCTGAAAAGATGGGGGAATTGCGTTGGATAAATAATAAAGGAATTCGCAGCGCTGTATCGCTTGCTGGTGGCTGGCTTCCAGTTTGCGAAGCCACAAAACTCCCTTTACCTGATAACTCTTGGATGCGAACCCCCTGGAAACGCAGTAAGTTTACGGGTTGGATCAATCAGCCTTAATTCGGTAACTATACAATTCCTACAATTTGAGAAACGTTTTGTTTTATCCGGATTTCCGAAAGAAAATCGCGCTTCTCATCCAAAAATTTTTTCATGGTTTCACCTGTACAAGCATGGCAAAAGCGAAAACCCTGCACCATTTCACATTGTAAGGGGAATAAAAATGCCAGTTGATCTTCGGTTTCGACTCCCTCAGCAATAACTCTCATATGCATCACATGTGCCATCATTATCATGGCAGTGGTTATTGTCGAAATTCTTTCATTGATACCAATATCCTGGATAAATGAACGGTCGATTTTTATCGTATCTACCGGAAATTGTGTTAAGTAACCCAAAGCAGAATAACCACGTCCAAAATCATCGATGGCAATTTTTACTCCGGTATCACTAACCTGGCGTAATATGCGCGAGGTCATTTCGATATCATGCATGGCTGCGCTTTCGGTTACTTCCAGGTAAAGCGACGAGGCAGGTAATTGACTTTCTTCCAATGCTATTCGTATTGTTTCTTGCAGTGTGTTATCCAGGAATTGACGCGAGGAAAGGTTTATCGATACAAAGAAATTTTGATCAATAGTATTCAACCATTCACGAGCTTCAGAACAAGCGGTCTTTAATACCCACTTCCCAATGGACACAATCAGGCCGGTTTCTTCGGCAATTTGGATGAAATCATTTGGGTTTAGGACACCTAGATTGGGGTGATTCCAACGTAATAATGCTTCACAACCAACAATGGTGCCATCATTGAGTGAGATGATCGGTTGATACTGAACTTCCAGCTCCTTTTGATCGATAGCCCGGCGAAGTTCTGCTTCTCGTTGCATGATTGCCAGGATTTGCCGATGCATTTTCTTATCGAAAACTTCATGACGCGCTTTTCCACCGGCTTTAGCACGGTACATAGCTGTGTCTGCATCCCGCATCATTTCATCTGGATTTGAATAGCCGGTACTGGTCAAGGCGATGCCGATGCTGGCGGTAGTCACAACTTGATGCCCGCGTATTTCAACAGGAAGGGAAATCTCTTCAAGAATCCGCTCTGCAGCGCGGGTTGCATCGCTTGCCTGATTAATATCATCCAAGAGAATTACAAACTCATCACCGCCAAAACGAGCTACCGTATCGGTGGGGCGTAGACAGTTTTGCAATCTTTGGCTGGTGGCTATTAAAAATTGATCTCCCAGGGCATGCCCCAAACTATCATTGATTACTTTAAAACGGTCGAGATCCAAAAGTAATGCTGCTGCCAGGTAACCTGGCTTTCTTCTGGTGCGATCGATTGCTCTACCCAGCCGGTCCATGAATAAAGTTCGATTGGGTAAATTGGTCAGGCTGTCATGCAGCGCGTTATATAAGAGAGAGGCTTCTGCGGTCTTAGTTTCCGTAATATCGGTCATGGAACCCGCCATTCGGTAAGCTTGGTGATCACCATTTCGGATGGCAAGCCCTCGGCACAACACCCAGCAGTAGGTTCCATTCTTTTGTAAGATTCGATACTCGGATTTTAAATTAATCGTTTTTCCAGTTAGGTGGGAATTTACATCCGCTTTAAATCGATCAATATCTTCAGGATGAATCAGTTTGAACCAATCTTCGGGTGAATAGCCAATCTCACCTTCATCATAACCAAGCATGGTTTGCCAGCGGGGAGAAAAGTAAACTTGATTGGTGCGTAAATCCCAATCCCAAATCCCATCATTGGCACCGCGCACTGCCAGGCTGAATCTCTCTTCGCTGACGCGTAATGCTTCTTGAGCAAATTTCCGCTCTACAACCTCTTGTTGTAAGCTATCATGTGCCTGGGCATTTTTTAACGCCGTCGATGCGTATATAGCAAAAGTTTCAGCGAGGGTGAGATCTTCGCCAGTGAATTCTTTCCCTAACCGGCTCAAACAAATAGCGCCTAAAACCTTATCATCAACCATCAAGGGAACAGTAATGACTCTTTCATCGATCTCTTCCGGAGTCCCTGGAATTTGCTGACCCCCCTCAGCTGATAGGGCATTATTGAATACCAAACCATGCCGTGCTAAGATGGCTTGTCCGGTTAAGCTATGCTCAACATGCAATGGCATTGCCAGTATCTCTTCCTCGAAAGGAGGCTCAATCGCAACGACCGGTGTTAAGGTTGTATTATCATCTTCCAAAAAATAAATCGTACAGCCATTTGCATCAAGAATGTCTCTTGCGCCTGTAGCAATATTGTGTAACACCTGTTTCACATTCAAGCTTTGGGTAAGTTGATGAGCAATCTCTAACAGGCGTTCCTGCTGGTAAGATTTTTTTTGGAGTGCATTTTTGGCAATATTTTTTTCATTAACCTCATGAAGAAGTTCTTCATTGACTCGCGTTAATTCGATGGTGCGTTGGATCACCCTCTCTTCCAATTCTTCATTCAATACACTTAATGCTTCCTGAGCATTCTTGCGTTCTGCTACTTCATTTTCCAGTAAAGCATTTTGAGCGGCAACTTGCTGCTCTCGCGCCATCAAGCGTTCGACCAGATCTCTGAATACTATCGCCAGATTCCTGATTTCATCTTTGTTGTCTATGGGAATTACTGGATCCATGACCCCTTTTCCGATTTGTTCGATAATTTTACGCAAATCATCCAAAGGGTTGAATATCCAAAGAATTAACTTTCTGCCCACAAACCAATAAATCAGCACCAGAAGAGCTGCCAGGGTAATAATGGCGATCAGCGCATATTGATTTCCAATGCTTGAACGCCATTGCATATTCCCCAAGAATTCTATAATAGCGTATGTGATTTCCCCTTCTCCACTGTTCTGATATGGAATTAGATTAATCGAATTTAGAACGATGATGATAAGAATCCCACCAAAAAGCAGGTTTAAACATAATAATATGCCCAGCAGGATTACAATCCGCCGCCAAAGCACCCTGAGCTGAGGAGCATTTCTCGATTTGTTGTTTATAAACCCCAAAATTGATTTCTCCATGAAACAAATCTAATTGATCTTGAAATGTTGGTTAATAATCCCCCCATTGCATTAGTGATAAATCCCGCTGCTGCGATGAAGGGGTTTCCTATAAAATTATATTTTAGAATTCAAGTATTTTTACTGGCACAATTGAAAGGATGGAATAATTTTAATTACTCAATCAGCTTTGGTGAATCTCCGAAATTGAGGAAATTGGAGCTTTTCCATAAAACCTGCACAGTTACGATTGTTTAATTTTTTGAATAATTTCAAGAGGAGTAACACGGAATTCTATAATAAAGGGTTATAATGCCGATTAACCAATCCTTTTATTATTTTTTGGAGGAACGAAATGGATGTAACCATCCAGGTACGTCAGCGAGGTGTATTAACCCTGCCAGCAGAATTGCGTGATCAATATAATATCCAGGAGGGGGATACATTTAGCCTTGTTGATCTCGACGGAATTTTTGTACTCACGCCTATGATGCCGATGGTGCCAGAACTGGTTCGAGAAATCAAACGTGCCCGCTCTGAAACCGGCATGAGCTTGAATGAATTATTAAAGGGACTGCGGGAGCAACGCGAACGATATCATAAGGAAAAATATGGTCCAAAGCAAACGAGTTAAACCGCGTATTTTCTTGGATTCAGACGTACTCATGGCGGGAATCACTTCAACCACCGATTTTGCTGCCAGTTTGATATTGATTCGCCTGGCTGAAATTCAGTTAATTGAAGCAGTATGTTCCGAGCAAGTTATCGAAGAAGTACTGCGAGTTTTGCAGGTAAAAATGCCAGAAGCAGAAAAACCATTTAAACGATTAGTGAAACAAGCCATTAAGGTGAAACCAAATCCAAATCCTGCAGAACAAGCAATTTGTCAGAAATTAGCTTCGAAATTTTACATCCCCGTATTATCAGCTGCAGTAAGAGAAAAGTGCCCCTGGTTAGCGACATTTAATGAAACCCAATATCTGCCAGGACATCCTGAACTCATCGTTGCCCGCCCCGATGAGTTTGTTTCCAGGTTGCGCGGTCAGTTTGCCTGGCAAGGAGGATAATGCCATTCGTTTGATCGATTTTATTATGAAAATTGAACTA
>JAAZNS010000296.1 GCA_012798185.1 Chloroflexota bacterium
AATCTATTCATGGATGAAATCCAATCTGGTTGATGTAGTATTAACCCCCAATGGCAGCATCCTGGAGAACGGCGCGGTATTCCAGGTTGCCCGTTATTTGAATTTGCCCGTGATGACGTATGAATTTAGTGAGCAGCGGGAGCGGATTTGGCTGGCGCAAAACAGCGAAGTGATGCGCCAGGATACCGATGCCTTATGGCTGGCGCGTAAAGATCAGCCATTATCAGATGAACAATGTGATAAAGTGCGCGATTTATTCGCTTCCCGCCAGCGCGCTGATTTATGGGGGAATTTCTCCCGCCGCTGGCAGGGTGTGCCCAGCCAGGGCGGTGAAAAAGTGCGCAGCCAATTACATTTGGATGACCGGCCGCTTATTTTACTGGCTGCCAATGTGATCGGCGACAGCCTGACATTGGGCAGGCAGATCTTCACTGCAAGCATGACCGATTGGCTGCAACAAACCTTGAGTTATTTTGCCGGAATGCCGAATACGCAGCTGGTAATCCGCATTCACCCGGGGGAACGTTATACCAAAGGACCTTCAGTGGGTGATGTAGTCAAGCAAACCTTACTCAAGCTGCCCGAAAACATCCATCTGGTGGCTGCCGATGATCCGGTTAATACCTATGACCTTGTTGAAATTGCCAGCCTCGGTTTGGTGTACACCACAACCACTGGTATGGAAATGGCAATGAGCGGTGTGCCGGTGATTGTCAGCGGTCAAACTCATTACCGTGGCAAAGGTTTCACGCTTGATCCCTCATCGTGGGATGAATTTTATCAATTGATCGACCAATCATTAAATTCCGAAATGAAAGGAAGAATATCGCAAGAGCAGGTGAATCAAGCCTGGAATTACGCCTATCGTTTTTTCTTCGAATATCCCTGTTCTTTTCCCTGGCATTTACTCTATTTCTGGGAAGAATTGAAAACGAAACCGTTGGATTATGTGCTCTCTGAGCAGGGACAGGCAGAGTATGGGGCTGTTTTTCGGTATCTTACCGGAGAAACGAGGATTTTTACGTAAGGAAATATATCGCTATTTGCATTTTTCCAGGAATGGATGACTAACATCTGATAACCAATTATTATTCACAACTTAGGTTTTTCTAATTATGGTACTAGATGCGCAAATAAAACAACAAGTGAAGGAGTTTTATGACCAGGTTGGCTGGCGGGAAGTCAGCGAAGGGGTTTACCAAAACGCGCATTATGAAGACCTGCGCCCAGTGTCGCGGGAGTATATTCACCGTTGCCACATGCGGGTTATCCGTCATCTAAAACCGAGCGGGTGTTATCTATTGGATGCCGGTTCAGGCCCCATTCAGTATCCGGAATATTTGGAATTCTCGCGCAATTATTCTAGCAGGGTGTGCCTGGATATCTCAGCGGTGGCATTGATGGAAGCCCGCAAAAGAATTGGCGACCATGGCTTATATGTTGTAGGGGATATCGCTCATCTGCCCTTTAAATCGGAATGTTTCGATGGCGTTGTCTCCCTGCATACCATCCATCACATACCAGAGGAGGAACACCTGGCAGCATATCTAGAACTTTACCGCAGCCTGGCACCAGGCAGCAACGGTGTGGTGGTCAATGGCTGGCCGTCGAGCCGATTAATGCGCTGGGCAAACCCAATCATCCGCCTCAGCCATCGGCTGCAATGGATATTTGCTTCAAAGAATGAAAAAATCAATCCAGATGAAGTTAAAGGCGATTATATTGGAAAACCTAAGCCGGGTGAACCCAAAGGCACTTTTACCCGCAAGCTGGGTGTTGGTTGGATGAAAAACACACTGGCAAAGCAGATGCCGATAACCATCTTGGTGTGGCGCAGTGTGAGCGTGCGCTTTATGAGAGCGTTGATACATCCCTGGCTTGGTGGACGAATGTGGTTACGCATTCTATTTTGGCTGGAAGAATGTTTCCCGAAATATTTTGGAGAGAACGGACAATATCCGTTGGTTGTAATTAAGAAGGAATAAATCAAAAGTCATGGAGCATTCGATGGATTGGACCAATCAAGTTGTATTGATCACCGGCGGCACCGGTTCGTTCGGAAAAAAATTCGTACAAATTCTGCTCGAAGAATATCACCCTGCAAAGCTGATCATCTTCAGCCGCGACGAGTTGAAACAACACGAGATGCGCATGGGCGGTTTTGACTTGCCCAATCTGCGCTATTTTATTGGCGATGTACGCGACGTATTGCGTTTACGCCGGGCAATGCATGGCGTCGATATTGTGGTGCATGCAGCAGCGCTGAAACAGGTGCCGGCATGCGAATATAATCCCATGGAAGCCATCAAAACCAATATTTTGGGCAGCAGCAATGTGATTGAAGCTGCCATCGATTCAGGTGTCAAAAAGGTTTTGGCGCTCAGCACCGATAAAGCTGTCAATCCGGTCAATCTTTACGGGGCAACTAAGCTGGCAGCCGAAAAGCTGTTTGTACAGAGCAACGCTTATGCAGCCGGCACCACGACTCGGTTTAGCTGCGTCCGCTACGGTAATGTTGTTGGCAGCCGGGGAAGTGTGGTGCCAATGTTCATCAAACAGCGTCAGAGCGGGCGATTAACTATCACCGATGACCGCATGACCCGCTTTTGGATCAGCCTGGAAGAAGGCGTGCGCTTCGTGATTCGTTGCATCGAATTGATGCATGGCGGTGAAGTATTTGTCCCCAAGACACCCAGTATGTATATTATCGACCTGGCAAAAGCCATCGCCCCCGAAGCAGAATTAGAGATCATCGGTATTCGTCCTGGAGAAAAACTTCATGAGATGCTTATTCATGAAGATGAAGCCCGTTCTACTATCGAGCTGGAAGATATGTTTGTCGTGCAGCCAACTGCTGCTTTGTGGTTTGGGCGCGAATGGGAAAACCAGGGAAAAACCCTGCCAGAAGGTTACCGATATGCCAGTGATACAAATGATCAATGGATAACCGGCGAGCAGATCCATGAAATGATCGCACCATTTGAAAATGACGCTCAAATAGATTTCACTTGATTGCTTATTCTGACAGCTTTATGTTTTTACTTAAGGATATCCATGCGTATTTTAATCACCGGAGCCAGCGGTCTGCTGGGTCTGAATTTGGCTTTGCAGCTGGCTGGAAAACACACCGTTTTTGGTGTGAGCAAACGCTATGCCTTGCAAACCAACCGCTTTATTGTGCTGCAGACCGATCTTCTGGCACCTGGCGCAGTGGAATCCGTGCTGGAGATTGCCCAACCTGATTGGGTGATTCATTGCGCTGCATTAGCTGACCTGGATGCCTGTGAAGCCGACCCGGAACTGGCATCCCAATTGAATACCGAATTACCTCGCAAACTGGCAACCCTTGTCGCCAGGGGCGGAGCGCGCCTAGTCCATATCTCGACCGATGCCGTGTTCGATGGCGAACGCGGTGATTATATCGAAACCGATACGCCAAATCCATTGAGTGTTTATGCCCGAACTAAGTACGCTGCCGAAACAGCGGTTGCAGAGACTGATCCTCAAGCTATTATCGCCCGCGTCAATCTTTTTGGCTGGAGCCTTTCGGGAAAACGCAGCCTGGCGGAATTTTTCTTCTACAACCTAATTGAAGGCAAGCCAGTACGAGGATTTACCGATGTTTTTGTCTGCCCTTTGTTGGCGAACGATTTAGCAGATATCCTAACAACCATGCTGGGAAAAAAACTGCAAGGGCTTTATCATGTAGTAAGTAAGGAGCCGGTTAATAAATACACTTTTGGTGTAACACTGGCGCAGCAGTTCGGCTTGGATGCCAGCTTGATCTCGCCCTGCAGTGTTCATGAAGCCGGATTGAAAGCAGTGCGCTCGCCGTTGTTGACCTTATGCCCGGATAAATTGATCCAAGCTCTGGGTTTTCCTCTCCCCACGTTTGAAGAGGGTATGAAACGGTTTTTTAGGCAATACCAGGAAAACTACCCGCAATATTTAAAGGGAATGGTAAAGTGCGAGAAATGAGTAGAGGGTGAGGAAAAGGGAAAAAAGAAAATCGATAATCGAAATAAGGAAAAAGTAATAAGGGATTAGCGGTAGATGACTGACGAGCTGTGCCCCTAATACTTGAATACAAGACATACCTGCACTTGAACCTTAACCACCTAAACCATCAATATCAAATAATGGTTACCATTCCCAGGGAACTGGGCGCTTAATACTTAATCATCTGGCACTTCAATGCCTACCCGAGAATACATAATCACCTGAATAGAGGAGGTATTATGGACATCCAAATTGGCACTCACACGATTGGCGAAAACCACCCCACTTATTTCATCGCCGATATTTCAGCTAACCATGACGGGGATTTAGAACGTGCAAAAATGCTCATTCGGTTGGCGAAGGAAGCAGGAGCTGATGCAGCGAAATTTCAAAATTTCCGTGCCCCGAAAATCGTCTCTGATTATGGTTTTAAAACCATGGGCGAGCAGCTTTCTCACCAGGCGAAGTGGAAAAAATCTGTTTTCGAAGTGTATAAAGATGCCTCCATTCCTTTCGAGTGGACACCGATCTTGAAAGAAGAATGTGACAAGACTGGCATCGATTACTTCTCTTCTCCTTATGATTTCGATGCCATCGATATGTTGGATCCATTTGTGCCTGCGTATAAGATTGGATCAGGGGATATCACCTGGCTTGAAGCTCTGGAGCGGATGGCACGAAAAGGTAAACCTGTCATTCTCGCAACTGGTGCTTCAGATATCGGCGAAGTGCAGCGTGCGGTTCACACCATATTAGCGATCAATCCCCAATTGGTGTTGATGCAGTGCAACACCAATTACACTGCCAGCTTGGAGAATTTTGATCATATCCACCTGCGGGTTTTAGAAACATACCGGATAATGTTCCCCCAGGTGATCTTGGGATTATCTGATCATACTTCACGGCATGCCACAGTTTTGGGGGCGGTAACCCTGGGAGCAAGGGTGATCGAAAAGCATTTTACCGATGATAATAGCCGGGTTGGCCCAGATCACCCCTTTTCAATGACACCTGAAACCTGGCGGGAAATGGTTGACCGAACTCGAGAGTTGGAACGAGCATTGGGATCAGCGGATAAGGTGATTGCTGGTAATGAGAAAGATACGGTCATCGTGCAGCGCCGCTGTTTGCGCGCTGCCCGTGATATTAACGCTGGTGAAGTCATCAGCCGGGAGATGATCGATGTGCTCCGTCCTGCAACCCCTGGCGCAATCATGCCTTATGAAATCGATCAACTGATCGGGAAAAAGACAGTCAAAGAAATCACGGCAGGGAAGGAATTGAGATGGGGGGAAATATGTGATTAGGTGTTTAAGTGTCGGGTAACTAAATGTCTGTGAGAATTTAAAAACAAGTTTGGGTTAAAGCGGGAGAAAAGGGAATATATTATGGCATTGAAAAAACGTTTTAAAGATATTCAGCCTGGCAGGAGGCAAGACTTTTAGCAAAGCAAATCTACCTTAGACCAAACCCCTTATTGGCACCCTCAAACACTCTCTCAATTGTTCAACTAATGTAAATAAATAACCTGGACACATAAATTACTTAACCACCTGACACTTGAGCACTTGAAACATAATCATCTAAAATTTAAACACTGAATAACTTGACCCGCTTATTATATTTCTCGCGCGAATATACCGTTCACGATCACCGTTTTCTAAATACATTGGTGAAATCGAATTACCAGATTTTTTATTTATGTCTGGAGCGAAAGCAGCATGTTCTTGAAGAGCGGGATTTACCTGATGGTGTGGAAAAGATCGATTGGGCGGGAGGACGGCGTCCTTTTCGGTGGATCCATTTTCCTGGATTGTTAGCGGATATCCAACGAGTGCTCGATCGTGTAAAGCCTAGTCTAGTTCTGGCAGGGCCATTGCAAACCGCAGCACTCTTAGTGGCGTTATCGGGTTATCAGCCTCTGATCAGCATGTCGTGGGGATATGATTTACTTATCGATTCGGAACGCAGCTCTTTTTGGCGATGGGCGACGCGTTATGTATTAAGCAAGAGCGCAGCCATGTTGGGTGATTGTGATACGATCCGCAAAAAAGCGATCTCTTACGGCATGGCAGACGAACGGATCGTCACTTTTCCGTGGGGGATCGATTTGCAGCAATTTTCACCCAACAACACAAAACCTGAACGGGAAACCTTTGCCCTGCTTTCTACGCGTAGTTGGGAATCGATTTATGGGGTGGATGTGCTGGCGCAGGCTTTTGCATTGGCTGCCTGCCAACAGCCTTGCTTACGGTTAACCATGCTGGGTAACGGATCTATGAAAAACCGGGTGTTGCAGATATTTAAAAAAGCAGGTGTTTTAGATCTGGTAGATTTCCCTGGGCAAATCAGTCAGATAGATTTACCCTGTTTCTACCAGAAGGCTGCTCTCTACATTTGCGCATCCCATTCCGATGGAACATCGATTTCTTTATTGGAAGCCCTTGCCAGCGGCTGCCCGGTTATCGTCTCGGATATCCCCGGTAACCGGGAATGGATTACACCAGGTGTGAATGGCTGGCTTTTTCCGGATGGTGATGCCCAAGCAATGGCGCAATTAATATTACATGCCTTCGAAAACCGTCAAAAGCTTGCTGAAATGAGTATATCTGCCCGCTGCGTGGCTGAGCAGCGCGCGGATTGGAATCGAAATTTTCCACAGATTTTCAAATTATTTCAGATAGTTTTATAATAGGCGTTTAAAAAATCGTCTGCATCCAGGTGACTTCATGGTAAATCCAACTCTTTCCCAAGCAACTCCCAGAATTCTAGCAATTATTCAGGCGCGTATGGCTTCATCGCGTTTACCAGGTAAAGTCTTGATGGATATTGGAGGACAACCCATGCTGGCAAGGGTGGTCGAACGTGCCCGCCGAGCCAAACTCCTGAATCAGGTTGTAGTAGCGACCACCCGAGATCACTGTGATGATCCCCTTACAGATTTTTGTATCAGCCGTAGGTATCCCAGTTTTCGCGGCAGCCAATTCGATGTGCTGGACCGCTTTTATCAGACCGCTCAAGTCTACGGCGGTGATGTCATCGTACGGTTGACCGCTGATTGTCCTCTCATCGACCCGGATGTTATTGATGAAACAGTGCATGCTTTCTTTTGGAATAAAATCGTTGGTACTAAAAAATCACCCACCACGCCTAAAACCCCTGCATCAGAAAATTTTCTAATGGAAAACGCTTTTGATTTTGCTGCCAACCGGTTGCCACCGCCGTGGAAACGCACCTACCCGATTGGTTTGGATGTAGAAGTGTGCAGCTTCGCTGCCTTGGAAAGAGCTTGGAAAGAAGCCGATCAGCCTCATCATCGTGAGCATGTTATGCCCTATTTTTACGAGACTCAGGGGCGCTTTCAAACTCATATTTTAGAACATATTCCTGATCTCGGTTCATATCGCTGGACCGTGGATACTGCAGAGGATCTGGAATTGATCCGTGAGATTTACAAGCGGTTCGATAACCGCGATGATTTTTCCTGGCGTGATGTATTAGTGTTATTCGAAAAAGAACCGCAATTGGCGCAGATCAATGCCCATGTGCAGCATAAAAGCATGAAAGATATTGACCTGCATAATTAAATGCCCGAACTCACTCTTTTTACAGCTCCCAAACCCTTTACCGATCCTCACATAACCATTATCCAGCGCAACGCTTTGCGATCCTGGATGCAATTGGGTGATGATATAGAAATTCTCTTGATCGGCCAAGAACCCGGTATGGTGGAGGTTGCATTTGAGCTTGGTTTGCGCCATCTGCCACAGGTGAAGCGCAACCCTGAAGGTACGCCTCTGGTCAGCTCGATTTTCGAACTAGCGCGCCAATCGACAGACAGCCCGTTACTGGCATATTTGAATACTGATATGCTGATTTTCCCGGATTTTTTTGAAATTGCCCGAAAAGTTGCCAATCAGGCAAAGGAATTCCTGATCATCGGTCAGCGCTGGGATTTGGATGTGAGAAAGCCATTGGATTTTTCAAATGGGTGGGAAGAACGGTTGCTGGAAGAAGTTAAAAGTAATGGTCGTCAGCACCGCCCAGCGGGCAGCGATTACTTCATTTTTCCCCGAAATATATTTACAGAAATTCCCGATTTCGCTATCGGACGCGCAGGCTGGGATAATTGGATGATCTATCATGCCCGCCAGCAGGGTTGGCGGGTGGTTGATGCCACGCTAGATTTGATGGTTGTTCATCAGGAGCACCATTACAACCACCTGCCTGGCGGACAGCCTCATTTCAATTTGGAAGAATCGCAGCGCAATATGGCACTGGCAGGAGGCAGCCACACTATGTATACCGTTTTAGACAGCGATTGGCAATTCGCAAACGGGAAACTGCGCCGACCGCGGGTAAATTTGTTGCGCCTCTTAAGACGGGTGGAAAATTGGTTTACTCCCCAAACCGGCGAACGCAAGGGATATTTATGGGCATTGGCGCGGCGTTTTCGACGTGCCCGCAGAAGGATAGATAAAGGTCATGGCGCGGCTCGGCATTAATCCAGCACGCGGTAAATATTCTGAATATAAACCAGCGCGGGTGACGGTTGCCATGTTGATTTACATTCCACACCTGGAAGGGTATTTTCGGAATCGCCTGGAAGTATTGAAGCTATCACTGGGCAGTTTATTCAAGAACACCTCACTTCCCTATGACCTGTTTATTTTCGATAATGGTAGCTGTTCCGAAGTTGTAGATTATCTGCGGCAACTTCGAGATAATGGAGATATTCAATACCTGCTGCTTTCCGATAAAAATATTGGCAAGATCGGTGCATTGAAAGTCATGTTCAATGCTTTGCCGGGTGAATTGGTGGCATACAGCGACGATGACATCCTGTTTTATCCAGGATGGCTGGAAGCTCATATTGATGTTTTGGAAAAGTTCCCCCAAGCAGGCATGGTGAGCGGTGTGCCGGTGCGCAACGCTTCAAAACACGCCATGCAGACCTTACAGCGCTTCGAGAGTGAGGCTTCCCACGTTGTGTCGGTAATTCACGAGCGGCGTATTCCTGATGAATGGGAGCGGGATTGGGCAATCAGCACCGGCAGAGACCCCGATCAGCATCTTGCAGATTCTAAAAATGAATTGGATATAGTGGTCAAGGTCGAAGATGGGGAAGCCATCGCCGGCGCTAACCATTTTCAATTCGTTTCCCCTAAATGTGTGATTGTTAAAGCTTTGCCCAATGAATGGTCTGGCAAGCTGATGGGGCATATGGTGGAATTGGATGAGGCAGTGGATAACCTGGGTTATCTGCGTCTTTCAACAACACAGCGTTATACCCGCCATATTGGGAATGCAATCAGTGAAGAATTGGCGAATGAGATAAAAGCGATGGGCTTGGAGGCTGTCACTACAGTTCTTCCTTCCTTAGCGCGACGCAAACATTGGCTGCTGTCGATACCCGGGGCAAGGCGATTGTTGAAAGGCATCTATGATTGGTTGTTCAATATACTGCACCATATTTAAATTATATTTACCGATAAGGAAAATCTAAAAAGGTAGAACAGGATTTACAGAATATACAGGATAAACCAATTGGGTTTTTCTGTATTTTCGATTTTGGATGCGTTTTTGGATAACCCGCTTTGATGTGCATGTAAGCTATAGTAGCGAATTATTGAAAAGAAATTGAAATAATGGTACCAATGAATGATGGTGAGATCGAACAATTAAAAATTCTACGCGACCGTCCGGTATTTTTGGGTGGGCATCCCAAATCGGGCACTAGTTTATTACGCGCATTATTGGATTCCCACCCTCAATTGGTGGTTTACCCCGAGGAGACCGTTTTTTTTCGTCGTTTTTTTCCCCAATCTATCGGTCTGGATTTCCCCGCCAAATTAGATTTAGCGAAGAAAACTCTCACTCACATATTCACCTGGCAGCGGGAAAACCAACCCGTCAGCCAGGAAGGTTACCCCGACCGGGATTATTCGGCGATTTCGTTCGATGAGGTCAATACTGTCATGGTGGATATACTCAGCCGGGCAGGCTGCCGCCATGAAGGCGATTTTCTTTGTGCAGCCATTTTGGCATATGGCAAGGTATCTGGGTTGTGGCAGGAGGGGGCGCATCGCTGGGTGGAAAAATCTCCTTATAATGAATACTATGCAAAACAAATCTTCGCCTGGTGGCCTGAGGCGCGCTGTATTTACATCGTAAGGGATCCACGCGACAATCACACTTCTTATCAGCGTAAACACCCTGATTGGTCTGCTGAATTTTTTGCCTCCAATTGGAAACGTTCAGTGGATGCATGCCAAAATAATGTTTCAACTTACGGAAAACAGCGCTGCCTGTTGATCCGATATGAGGATTTAGTGCAAAAACCGGAAGAAACCCTCAAGCAGGTTACGAATTTATTGGGCATCGATGACAACCCGACCTTGGCGCAGCCAACCCGTGCGGGAGATGCCTGGAAAGGCAACTCCATGTTTGCCGACCAATTTAATGCCATAAGTGCCATACCCTTGGGCAGATGGAAAGAGACACTTGATTCGACTGACGCTGCAGTGATTGAAATCATGGCTGCCGATCAAATGAGGGGTTTAGATTATGAGCCGCTAACTGCGCATAGCCTTTTATCGAAATGGCGAGCTGCCACTTGGCATATCCGCAGGAGATTTAGAAAAGGATAAACCGCCGAGGCGCAGAGAGCGCAGAGAAAAACCCAGCGAACTCAGCGTCTCAGCGGTAAAAAGGTATAGAAAAAGAGAAAAACCGCCGAGGCGCAGAGAGCGCAGAGAAAAACCCAGCGAACTCAGCGGTAATAAATATCATGAAAAATAGATATATCCACAGATTATCATTAGCCTATAAAGTCTTATTATCTGGGGGTTTACCTCAGGCAATTACCCGGGAAATTCCCTCCATTACACCTGAAGAAGTGCAGGAAGCCCGTCATTTTTTCCCTCTCGATAAATTTTTCATCTATGGTCACGCTCGCTCTGGTACTACCCTTTTGGCGCGTTTGATCCGCTTGCACCCCCAAGTACATTGCAACTACCAGGCACATTTCTTTACCCGGCAGCCGCTGCTTGAATCGCTGGTCAGAAACCCGGAAACAGCAGAGTGGCTGATGCGCCGCAGCAACCGCTGGAACCATGGCAAAGACCTCTCGCCGGTGGTGCTGCGTGCAGCCGCCGATTTTATCATGGAACGCGACGCGCTTCAGGAAGGAAAAGGGAAAAAAGGCTGTGTGGTAGGGGATAAAAGCCCAAACAGCTTATTGGATGGCGAATCAGTTAAATTGACCTACAAAGTTTATCCAGATGCCTACCTAATCTATATCCTTCGCGATGGACGCGATACCATACTTTCTCACCGGTTTCAAAACTTTATCGAACATCCTGAAACCCTTTCCTCTGAAGACAAAAAAATATTAGATGAATTTATCCAAAATCCGCAGCCATTTCTCTGTGGGCAGCGCTCGATATTCACGGAAAAAGCTATTCGCAAGGCAGCAATTGGATGGATGCGGAATGTCTGCGAAACTGATGAAATGAGCCGTCAGCTTTATGGGAACCGCTATATTCATCTGCGCTATGAAGATTTGCTGAGCGATTCACTGGGTGAGATGACGCGTTTATGGGCTTTTTTGGGTGTGGATGTGAACATTCCAGGTTTGAAAAAAGCAGTCGAAACCGAAACCAGAGAAAATCCCGACGCCGAATGGCAGCAGCAAAAAGCCAGTCAGATTGCCTCTCCCCTACAAAAGGGAAAAAGCGGCTCATATAAAGAAATATTTACTGACCATGATAAGCAAGTATTTTGGGATATCGCTGGCGAAACATTGAAAACTTGGGGGTATGACGCGTGAAATTTCTCATCGCTGGGCTGGGTTCGATTGGCAGGCGTCACTTACGTAATTTGAAAGCCCTAGGTGTAGAAGATATTATTTTTCTTCGTTCACATCGCAGCACGCTTCCCGATGAAGAATTGGCGGGTTACCTGGTTGAAACCGAAATATTTGCAGCTTTAGCTCATCAACCCCAAGCGGTAATAATTTCCAATCCCACTGCACTGCATCTGGATATTGCTATTCCGGTAGCCAAGGCGGGCTGCCATATCCTTTTGGAGAAACCCATTTCGAATTCATTAGACCGCATTGAAGAGCTGATAAACGCGGCGCAGAAATCTGGGAGCCGTATTTTAGTGGGTTATCAGTTTCGTTTTCATCCTGGGTTGCTGCGTGTGAAACAGCTGCTTGACGAAGGCGCCATCGGTAAACCATATTCAGCTCATGCTCATTGGGGGGAATATTTACCAAGCTGGCATCCCTGGGAAGATTACCGGCATGGGTACAGCGCACGTTCCGATTTGGGCGGGGGGGTTATCTTGACCCTTTCGCATCCGTTAGATTATTTCCGCTGGCTGCTTGGTGATGTAGAAGCAATTTGGGCATTTGCCGACCGGTTGGGCACCCTGGAATTGGATGTGGATGATACTGCTGAAATCGGGCTACGGTTCACCAATGGGCTGTTGGCAAGCCTGCATTTGGATTATAATCAACGCCCGTCTGTCCATAACCTGGAAATTATCGGAACAGAAGGTATCGTGCATTGGGATAACGCAGATGGCAGAGTTACCCTGTGCCCAGCGGATGGTATCCAGCAGATATTTCCCGTACCCGATGGATTCGAGCGTAATACCCTTTTTTTGGATGAATTAAGACATTTTATACAAATAATCCACGGCGATGCTGACCCGCTATGTTCCCTGGATGATGGTATTGTTGCCCTGAAATTATGCCTTGCAGCTCTCAATTCCGCCAAGCAGGGTAAACTGATCCATGTATAGACGATAAAAGCGAAATACCAGGAAAGTCAGGAAATGCAGGAAAAATTTTCCTGAACACTATTTCTTCTGAAAATGTTAGATCTCATTGCGTTTTGCATTGTGAAATTGTTTCATCGAAAACTTTTTGATAAGGAGATATCGTTTAATGGCAAGTAACAGCCACAAACCTTCACTGATCAGCCCATATGGTGGTCAATTAGTAAACCTGGTAGTTAGCGGGGAAGAACGCCAGGAAGTTATCGATCGATCGAAGCGATTGCCTTCGATCAAAATATCTTCCCGTGCATTATGCGATTTGGAACTATTGGCAACCGGCGCATTTTCACCCCTGGATCGATTCATGGGTAAGGGTGATTACGAACGTGTTTTAACAGAGATGCGTTTACAAAACGGGGTATTGTTCCCCATCCCAGTAACCCTGCCGTTGGATGAAGATGCCCTGCCAAGCTGGGGCGAGCAAATCACATTATGCGATGCCCGTAATAATACATTAGCAGTGATGCAGATCGAAGAAGTGTTCCATTGGGACCCATTGAGGGAAGCTCGTCTGGTTTTAGGGACCACCGATACCAAACATCCTTTGGTTTCAGAAATGATGGGCTGGGGGAAAGTGTATGTTTCAGGGGCTCTCAAGGTCATCGATTTGCCCAACTATTATGATTTTATCGATTTGCGCCGCACACCGGCACAGGTGCGGGAAGCATTAGAAAAAATGGGTCATGCCAATGTGGTTGCTTTTCAAACCCGCAACCCGATGCACCGCATTCATGAAGAGCTGACCAAGCGCGCCACCGAAGAAGTGAACGGCAGTTTGTTGATTCACCCGGTGGTGGGCATGACCAAACCCGGCGATGTGGATCACTATACCCGTGTGCGCGTATACCGCGCCCTGGTGGAAAATTATTACGATCAAAATAATACCTTGCTCAGCCTGCTGCCTCTGGCAATGCGCATGGCGGGTCCGCGGGAAGCTATCTGGCATGCGATTATTCGCCGCAATTACGGTGCCAATCATTTTATCATCGGACGCGATCACGCCGGGCCAGGCACAGACAGCCATGGCAAGCCATTTTACGGTCCCTACGAAGCACAAACGATGCTGGAGCAATACACAGACGAATTGGGAGTCAAACCCATTGAATTCAGGAACCTGGTTTACCTGGCAGACGAAGACCGGTA
>JAAZNS010000028.1 GCA_012798185.1 Chloroflexota bacterium
CTCCAGGCGGAAGGGGTTAGCGTTTCACGCTACCAGATGACCAGTCACCCGAACTCCTTCCTCAGCAATGCTGACGTAATGAAACTGGTACGGGAACTTCAAATGGACGCCCTACCGATTACTGTAGTGCGTGGAAAAGTAATAAAAACCAAAACCTACCCCACTTTAGCAGAAGTGAAAAATCATCTCAATGGAGCCCAATCATGACCCAATACATATTCTTCTCTGGCAAAGGCGGCGTAGGTAAGACAAGTATGGCATGCACCCATGCCGTGCGTTATGCAGATGAGGGAAAGCGCACACTTATTGTTACAACAGATCCCGCATCTAACCTTTCCGATACATTCGAACAGGCGATTGGGCATCAGATTACTCCAATTACCAGCGTCCCCAACCTATATGCAATGGAAATCGACCCTGATAAAGCCACTCAGGAATACATCGACCGCGCAATGATGCCTATCCGCGCTGCATTTCCTCCACAAATAGTGCAAGTGATGGAAGAGCAAATGAGCGGTCCCTGCACAGCGGAAGTTGCTGCTTTTGACCGGTTTACAGATTTTCTGGAAGCGCCAGCCGATAATACCGCTGCCTTCGATGTAGTAATATTTGACACTGCCCCCACCGGTCACACAATACGCTTGCTAGAATTACCTGCCGAATGGAGCCAATCCATCAATGCGGCCAGCTCGGGTAATGGGCAGACCTGCATCGGACCAGCGGCGGCCATTCAAGAAGCAAAGCAAAAATACGAACGCGCTTTATCAGCTCTACGTGATGCCCGATCAACAACATTCATGTTTGTACTTCACCCCGAAGCCATATCCATTCATGAAACTCAGCGTGCAATTGGTGAATTACGCAAACTGGAAATCCAGAATTTCCACTTGATCATCAACAGCATCATCCCGCCCGAAGCAGGGCAAAATCCTCTCTTTGCCGCCCGCGCTGAAATGCAAACGCGTTACCTGTCGCAAATCGAGCGTGAATTTTCCTTCCCAAAACAACGCATGACTATGGTAGCTGGCGAAATCAAGGGAGTGGAAAGATTACGTCAGGTGGGGAAAATTTTCTTCGATGGCGAACCGGCGACGCGGATGTTTGAATCGCAAAACACTCAATATCAAGCCGCACCGTTAGCTTTGCCGCTTGAAGATGTGCGTGCAAGAATTCAACCCAACGGTCATCATAGGACTGTGTTCTTCACCGGTAAGGGCGTCGTTGGAAAAACCGTTGCATCATGCATCACGGCTGTCTGGTTGGCGCGGCAAGGGTACAAAACTTTATTATTAACTACTGACCCGGCTGCTCACCTGGGTGATGTGCTGGACAGCCCGGTGGGTGACAATGTCGCGCCTGTAGGTGGACAGCCCAACCTGTGGGCAGTCAAAATTGATCCGAAAGCAGCTGCTGAAACGTATAGGGACCGGATTATCAACGATGCTCGCCAGCGCGGTCGCCCCGAATCAGCGATCAAGGTGATGGAGGAAGAACTCAATTCGCCTTGCACCGAGGAAATGGCGGCTTTCGATAAATTCATTGAATACGCCTCGCAGGACGAATGGGATTCGATAATCTTCGACACCGCGCCTACCGGTCACACGCTGCGTCTATTGGAACTTCCGGTGGATTGGAGCAAGCAAATTGATGTAAAAATCTTTGCTTCGGTGGATGCTACTGCTGCTGATGATGTTGCCAAGCAGCGTTTCGGTAAAGTCATCGAAATGATGCGCGACCCGGAGCAAAGCACCTTTGCTTTTGTGATGTATCCCGAGGCGACGCCTATTCTCGAAGCCTGGCGCGCGGCAAGGGAATTGGGTACGGTGGGCATTCGCCCCGGAATGGTGGTCGCTAACATGATTATCCCCGCCGATCAGGCAACGACAGCGTTTGTTCAATCCCGGCGCGCCATGCAAGAAAAATACTTGGCTGAGATTGCTGAACGCTTCCCTGTACCGATAGCACAAATCCCTCTCCTTTCAAAGGAAATTAAGGGTCTCGAAATGCTCACCGAACTGGGTATACAGATTTACCAAGATGACCGGACTGTTGAGAAATCATTGACCAGGTAGTTTTATGTTTATTGTGCATTCTCTGCCGGAGACTCTCCATGCATGAAATCAAACCAAAACGAATGCTGGTGATCTTAGCTCACCCGGATGATGAAAGTTTTGCGGTGGGTGGAACGCTGGCAAAATATGCCCGAAAAGATGTGCAGATCATTTTGTTGTGCGCTACTCGTGGAGAAGCCGGGATTCCCGGATTAAATTCTACCGAAGCTGGAGAAATTCGCGAACGCGAGTTGAGGAAGGCGGCGGAACACCTGGGGATTGAAGTCTATTTCTTGGGCTACCAGGACGGCGAATTGGCGAGTGTGAAGCCAGAAACGCTTTTAGAAACCATCGCTTGTTGGGTCGATCTGGTAAAGCCGCAGGTCATCCTCACTTTCGGTCCGGATGGCGTCTCTGGGCACCCCGACCATGTAACCATTTCGCGAATCGTAACCCAGGTGTATGATCAGTTCTACAAGAAGGGAATGCTGCTCTATATCCACCCATCCGAGGCGACTGAGTTGGGTTGTGGCGTTTCTTCTTCTAGTACGGATGATGAACAACCGCTGATTGAGGTTGATATCTCCGACTACAAGTTGGATAAAATCCTAGCTATTCAAAGCCATGCCAGCCAGAATCCCGGTTTACCTGCCAAACCAGAAGAAGCGATGGATAAAATCCCATGCAGCGAGCAATATACCATTGCTCGCGATGCACAAACAGGGGATAATTACCCGGATTGGTTTGAACCACAAAGGGAAGAAGAGAAGGATGCAATCCGTTAGCAAACGTAAAGTATTGTTTCTTTGCACCGGGAATTCTTGCCGCTCTCAAATGGCAGAAGCCATCGTCAATGCGCGGCTGGGTGAACAGTGGGAAGCAGTTAGCGCGGGGATAAAGCCCACAGGCTACGTTCACCCAAAGGCGCTAGCAGCGCTGGCAGAGATCGGGATTCAGCATCAGGGTCGCTCGAAGTCGATCGATGAATTCCGGGGTGTGGATTTCGACCTGGTGGTCACGCTCTGCGATTCAGCAGCCGAGGAATGTCCTATCTGGTTGGGTAAAGGCAAGCGTGTGCATCACAGTTTTCCCGACCCAGCTAAAACCGATGATATGAATGATTTTCGTAAAGTACGCGATGATATTCAATTAGAAATAATCCAACTGCTTCAACAGATTGGATAATATTCTCAAGTTTGGAGGTTTTATATGTCTGACGCTGCAGTCACCCGAGCCCCGGCGCAAAGCCTGAGCAAAAAACTCTCGTTCCTCGACCGTTACCTGACATTGTGGATTTTCCTGGCAATGGCAGTGGGGGTTGGGATTGGCTTTCTGTTTCCGCAAGGAGTAAAGCTTTTCAATGATGCCGTCTCAGTAGGAACAACCAACATCCCCATCGCCATAGGGCTAATCTTGATGATGTACCCGCCTTTTGCCAAAGTGAAATATGAGGAGCTGGGAGATGTATTTCGCAATAAAAAGGTGTTGACCCTCTCGCTAATCCAAAACTGGATAATCGGTCCCATCTTGATGTTTGTGTTAGCGATCATTTTCCTGCGCGGCTACCCGGAATATATGGCAGGGTTGATTATGATTGGTCTGGCGCGTTGCATTGCGATGGTAATCGTATGGAACGAGCTAGCGCACGGTGATACGGAATATGCAGCCGGATTGGTGGCTTTCAACAGCATCTTCCAGGTGCTGTTTTACAGCGTGTATGCTTATGTCTTTATCACAGTTTTACCTACCTGGTTCGGTTTAACCGGGACGGCCGTCCATATTACCATTGGTGAGATTGCCAAGAGTGTTTTCATCTACCTGGGTATTCCATTCATTGCCGGTTTCTTAACCCGCTTTTTCCTGGTACGGATGAAGGGAAAAGAGTGGTACCACAAAAACTTTGTTCCTAAAATTAGCCCGCTAACATTGATCGCCCTGCTCTTTACGATTATTGTCATGTTCAGCCTTAAAGGCAATTTAATTGTGCAGATCCCGTTGGATGTAGTGCGGATCGCTATCCCTCTACTCATTTATTTCGTGGCGATGTTCCTGATCAGTTTTTGGATTGGGCATAGCTTAGGCGCAGATTACGCACAGACTACTACCCTCTCCTTCACTGCAGCCAGCAACAACTTTGAATTGGCGATTGCTGTTGCCGTAGCGGTATTTGGGATTAACAGCGGCGCGGCCTTTGCGGCGGTGATTGGTCCATTGGTAGAGGTGCCGGTGATGATTGGATTGGTAAATGTGGCGTTTTTCTTACAGAAACGCTTGTATAGCGGTAAAGTATCTGCTACCCCTGAAATGCTAGTTACCGCGCAAGATGCTTGCCCACCATCTGATGTATTGAGTAAGAAATAAGAACAATGTTCTCCAGAGTGCTGTTCCCGACAGATTTATCCGCTTATGCCGATTCGGTATTGGCTTGCTTGCCAAGCCTTAAATCTGCTGGTTTACACGAAGTGGTTTTACTGAGTGTGATTCGTAGAACCGATGTGCCTTTGCACAATACGATCAATCTTGAAAGCTTGAAATACTGGCGTTGGTACTTGAGTGAACAGTTGAACGTCGCCAAGATGGCTTTAGAGGGAAACGGATTGCGCACTTCTATTCGTATTGAATATGGCAATCCGGTAGAGCAGATTGTCCGTGTTGCTGAAGATGAGCGAGTGGAAATGATAGTTATAGGAGCGCAAGGAATAACAGCCGCACAGGAGCTGTACGTTGGTAGCACAGCTTATGGAGTCATCCGCTATGCTACTATGCCAGTATATTTGCAGAAATTTAAAGTAATCCGCGAATTAGGGCATGTGAAGTGCTATCAGGTATGTGAACATGCCTTTCGACGGGTCTTGCATCCAACTGATTTCTCTGATTGCGCTAATGCTGCATTTCAAGTAGTAAAACATTTAAAGGCTGCAGGTTGTGAAGAAGTGATCGTGGTGCATGTACAGGATGATCGCATAATGAAGCACCGCCCTTCCGAACAACTTGCCGAATTTGATCAGAAAGATACCGAACGTTTGGAAACGCTATGCAGAGCTTTACGAATGTTTGGATTGTCAGCTCAACCATTTTTACGGCATGGTGTTCCGTTCAAAGAAACCTTAAACCTGGCAAATGAAATGGAAGTTTCGTTAATTGTAATGGGTTCGCATGGTCGTAGTGCTATTCAAGAGACATTGGCAGGAAGTACATTTGAGAATGTGGCGCGCCTTTGTCAACAACCGGTGTTGGTGTTGCGACCACAGAGGAATTAACTATGGAGAACATGGAATACGAAAACATCGAGATTGCGCCTTTATATGTGGTTTTACAGGCCGCGCACGACTTTGCCGCCGCCTTGGCGGAAACGCCACAGTATAAAACCTTTGAAAAAACGGCATACGCTTTCCGGCAAAATCAAGCTGCTCAACAAGCCAGGGAAGCCTACCAGCAAAAAAGAAAGTCGTTGAACACCCTCTTGATGCTGAATGCCTTAAACGACGAGCAGCGCAACGAACTGGAACAATTACAAAGCGACTTTATTACCCTGCCTGTAGTACAGGAATATATTGATGCCCAGGCAGAACTTGTAACTTTGTGCCAGGCGCTGGGTGATGCGCTATCTGAATCCATTGGCTTGAATTATGCCGCCTCGTGTGGTGTGAGTTGTTGCGGATAAGGAGTGATTATGCAAACAGTTCTTACCACCTCAATGCAAGAAGCCACCGATGCGCTTATTGGCAATTTACTGGCTTCCGAAGCATTTATTCGTTACCAACAGGCTCTGGCTTCCTTGAATCAAGATGTTGAAGCCCATACCTTACTGGAACAACTCTCCCTTGCCCAGGCAAACTTGCGTAAAAAGCAGGCTGACAACGATGTGACTCAAGCCGAGATTAAGGCTCTGCACATGCTGCAAGATCAAGTTCAGCAAAACACTGCTATCCTGGCTTACTCTCAAACACAACAGGAGGCAGTTAGCCTTCTGCGGGAGATCAATAGTGAAATTAGCCAGTTGCTGGGTATTAACTTTGCTTCTTTAGCCAACCATGCCACTTGTTAGAGGAAATTTAAATTATGCCGCTCTATGATTATCGATGCGACCATTGCCAAACCGTTTTTGAAGTGCGAGCCTCGTTCAAGGAAAAGGAGGCTGGGCTAAAACCGAAGTGTCCACAGTGCTATAGCCATGAAACGCAACAACTCCTGACTTCAGGTCTCTTTTTACGGTCGGGTGATAACGATATGCCCTTGGGGTCATCAGGGTGCGGACCGAACGCCGGGTTGGGGTGCTGCGGATGAACAAACTGCCAGCCATCGTACAAATCATCGGCGCACCCATTGCCTGCAAGGAAGGCGTGAAGGACTCCTGGCGTGAGGTTGCTGAATGGGCAGCAGGGAAATTAAAGGCGCAGTTCAACGAGAATGTACTTGTGGAGTATTTCAACTTATTTGACCCGGACTGCCCATCATTGCCCCTCGGCGCGCAACTGCCATTAGTTTTGGTGAACAATGAGGTATTGATCAATGGGGGTAAGATCTCCATTCCAGTCATTCGGAAAAGATTGTATGAGCTAGGATTGGAGACAAAATCGTAATCATCAAATTGAAGTTAAATTAATATTTATGTAGTCTACAGGTTTTTCAGGCGCACGTTGCGCTGCTTGGTCTGTCCCAATA
>JAAZNS010000297.1 GCA_012798185.1 Chloroflexota bacterium
AAGTTGGGCGCACTTTTCAATCTTGAGATGGCAGCGCGGCTCAAAACGGCAGCCCGGCGGCAGGTTAGTCAGACGCGGTGGTGTACCCGGGATGGAAGCCAGCGTGTCACCAGGTCGGTTCAAATCTGGAAACGATGCCAGCAAGCGCTGGGTATAAGGATGTTTAGGACGGTTGTATATATCATCAGCTGAGCCATATTCAGCAACTTTCCCACCATACATGACTACCACCGCATCGCATACCTCAGCCACCACACCCAGATCGTGAGTCACCAGCACAATAGCCAGCTTCAGGCGCTGCTGGATTTCCTTGAGCAGCTCCAGGACCTGCGCCTGTACCATTACATCCAAAGCAGTGGTCGGCTCATCGGCAAATAACAGTGAGGGTTTACATGCCAGTGCCATGGCAATCATCGCCCGCTGGCGCATGCCGCCCGAATATTGATGGGGGTATTGATTGCGGCGGGAATGCGGAATTCCGACCAAATCCAGCAGCTCATCTACCCGGGCATCAGCTTCTTCCGGTTCCATAAGATTATGCAGCAATATCGGCTCGCAAATCTGTTCGCCCACCTGCATAACTGGGTTAAGCGCGTTCATTGCGCCCTGGAAAATGATGGACATTTCCTTCCAGCGGTAACTGCGCATCTGCCGTTCCGATAAATTCAACAGGTTTTTGTTTTTATAGATAATGCTTCCATTGGTAATTCGGCCGCTGGAGGGCAGCAACCGCATTACCGACATGAGCGTGGTGGTTTTTCCGCAGCCCGATTCTCCTACCAGCCCAATGGTTTGCCCGGGACACACATCGAAAGATACATCTTCCAGAGCATGCGCCACCTTACCATCCGGCGAAACAAAATCGGTGTTCAAATGACGAACGCTAAGAATAGGCTGATCGCTCATAAGGCAGCCTCCGTTTCACTTTCAACTATAAGCTCAGTTGTTGAAAGGGAGACCATATGTTGTTCTCCCTCCAGGTGATGTCCTGTTAGGCGCGGGTTGAGCATTTCTTCCAGCACGTTGCCAAGCAGCACACACCCCAGGGTTACCCAAACAATGGCTAAGCCCGGCGGCAAATAAAACCACCATGCGCCGTTGGTGATGGCGCTGCGATCGAAAGCAAAATTGAGCATTGTGCCCCAGGAGGGCTGGGTTGGGTCACCCAATCCAAGAAACGCCAGCCCCGATTCGACCAGAATGGCAGTGGAAAGGATCAAAACCGTGTTGGCAACGATCAGCGGCATAATCTGAGGCAGGATGTGTTTACGAATGATGTGGAAATGACCTGCGCCGATGGCGCGCGCCCTGGCTACAAACTGGCGTTCTTTAATGGTAAGCACCTGCGAGCGGATAAGGCGTGCAGTGCTGGTCCAGTACAACAAGCCAATGACAATAACCAGGACAATCAGGGGGGAAATGTGCAAATCCATCTGGCGGAAGGTGGCTACCATCACCAGCATCAAGGGAAGATCGGGAATCACCAGCAGGATATCGGTAATGCGCATCAGCAGATTATCCACACGCCCGCCAAAATAGCCGGCAATGATGCCAAAGAAGCTGCCGATGAACATGGCGATAAAACCCGCCAAAAAACCAACCATCATCGATATGCGTGCCCCATATACCAATTGCGTCCATACATCCCTACCGGCATCATCAGTGCCCAGCGGACCATGGACCGAGGGCGGTGCAAAAGTCAAGCCTCGCCCATTCTCATCGCGGATTACATCCATCGGCCTATAGGGTGAAAGATAAGGAGCAAATACAGCCACCAGGATTGCGCTCACCACCAGGAAGGCACCAATGAGTCCCAAGCGGTTACGGCGGAAGCTCCGCCAGAAATCCGAGATATTACGTTTGAAGAGTATCCAGCGTTCGTTCATATCAACTCGCTTTAATGCGCGGATCAAGATAGGTGTATAACAGATCGGCGATCATATTGGCTATGATCACGCTCACTGCCAGCAGCAGGAAAGCTCCCTGCAGCAGGGGATAATCTTGTTTGGTCAATGCGGTTTGAAAGAGTTTTCCGAGTCCGTCATAGGAAAAAACAGTTTCGATATAGATAGCGCCAGAAACTGTAAACCCCAAATTAAGTGCGATCAGGGTGACGATGGGCAACATGGCGTTCTTGAGGGCATGTTTACGCAATACCTGCCAGTGGCTCATTCCTTTGGCTTTTGCAGTCAGAATGTAATCTTCGCTCAATACTTCCAGGATGGATGAACGCATGATCAGCATATATTCGCCCAAATAGAGGATGGTTAAAGTCAACGTTGGGAGGATCAAATGCTTGGCTAAATCGGGGATGACCGTATAAAGCGGCTTGCCTGTATTTGCCGGGCTGACAATCCCGCCGGTGGGTAATCCCAGCCAGCTGCTGCCGGCTGCCAGCAGAATAATACCCAGCCAAAAAGTAGGAATTGCCCAGGCGATGAGCGAAAACGTCAACGCGCCGACATCGATGGCGGTTTTACGTTTCCAGCCTGCAAGCAAACCCAGCAGCACACCAAAAATAATTGCCAAGATCTGCCCCAATCCGATCAGTAATATGGTGTTGCCCAACTTGGAAAGCAATATTTCGCTAACCGGTCGGCGCAATGACCACGATACGCCCAAATTTCCCCGCGCCCACTGCCCCAAAGTATTAAAGAACTGGTCTGGGAAAACCGGCTTATCTAACCCAAATTGCTCGCGTAGCGCCTTTTGGGTTTCTGCAGATATTTTCACATTGCGCCCGATCACCGAACGTACCGGGTCGCCGGGTAAAACGCGGAACAAAAGGAAATTGATAATGATGACTACAAAGATCGTCACCAGCGAGAGCCCAAATTTTCGTAAGAGATAATCGCGTCGGTTCATACTCTAAGTACTTTTGACCTTTCTAACCTTCTCATGCCAATGCATAGGCAGATCAAACGCCGGAGGATTATCTATCCCCAGGTTCTATAGAATACAGGAGTATGGTGGGATAAGTATATTTCAGATTGCCACTACTCTGCCCGAGTGGTTGAATTCTGGAATGTGAGGTGTTTATCGGTGCAGTGCAGTGGCAAACAGCTCACATTCGAGCTTTTCAACCATAACCTGAGCAGTACCATAAGATCATTATTCTTAAACTTTTCCCCAATTCCTTTTTCCATTCCCCTCTCCACAAGTGAAGAAGGGAATGGGTTTGGGGTAATAAGAGGCAGATAAATTTATTTCACCGGTTCGACATTGATAAGCGAAAGCCCAATTTCTATGCCAAGCGGTGAAGGGACGAATCCTTTGAAGCGGTCTGAACGATAAGCTTGCAGCAGTTTCTCATAATACAGAACGATGTAAGGCCGGTCGTTGAAGACCATTTCCTGCATTTTCCAGACGATCTGCTGCCGTTCTTTTTCATCCACAGCCAGCTGCTGATCCAAATAGAGCTGGTCGTATTCAGGGTTATGATAACCGCTGTCGCTCCAGCCGCCTTCTACAAATTGGCCGGTGGTCATCACACTCAAAATGAAATCCGGATCGGGATCTGGACCCCAACCCCATAGCACCAAGTCGTAATCGCCCGTGGGAGTCGTGGCAGCCACCAAGGCATCTGGGTCAACCGCTTCGGGGTTGGCTTTCATGCCTGCCTGGCTGAACCAATCGGCAATCATATCCGCCATGCGCGGGTAAACCGTGTTGTCGGATGGGAATTGCAAGCGAAATTCCAGCCGCAGGTCATCTTTGGTGCGCACGCCGTCTGAACCTTTCACATAGCCAGCTTCTTCCAGAATACGGTTGGCTTCTTCGATGTTGAATTCTACATCCTTGATATTCGGATTCTGCCAGAATCCGCCGCCAAGGGTAGGTGGGACAATCGTCGTCCCTGGTGTTGCCAATCCCTGCAGGACAATATCCACGATATCCTGTTTGTTAATCGCAGATGCAATCGCCAATCGGACGGCAGGATCTGCCAAAGCAGGGTTTGCGGTTGGGGCAGGGTCATTGTTTGGATCGACAGAGTTGATAATCAATTCATTGAAATAGCGTCCATCCATAGCCAGGGTAGTCACATTTTCAAATCCCTGGACTGTTGCATAAGCACTAGCGGGCAGCTCATTCACCAAATCAATATCGCCTACTTTAAGCGCCTGGATCATGGCGTCGGCGTTATCAAATGTTTGGAAAATCATTTGATCGATTTTTGGCGCACCGTCGAAGTAATCTTTATTGGCATCTAAAATTAAAACACCCGTATCCTTATCGAAAGTATTCATCTTGAACATACCGGTACCAATGGCTTCGAAATTGGTAAAGTTCTGCAGGTCTTCGGGTGTGGTGAAACCTTCGAAATCGGGAGGGTAAACTGCATACAGGAATGACAAACGGTATTCCATATTGGCAATGGGCTTTTCGGTTACGATTACGACGGTCTTGTCATCGGGCGCAGTCACTTCTTTGAACCCGCTAACATAACCCGACATTGCTGCCCATCCATCTGGATCAGCCATAACGGCGTTAATCGCCCAAGCTATTTGATCGGCTTTAAAATCTTCACCATTATGCCATTTTATGCCATCCTTGAGGGTGAAAGTCCAGGTCAATCCATCCTCCGAGACGGACCATTCTTTTGCCAAGCCGCCGACATATTCTCCGGTTGGCGATTCCGATGTCAACGGCGAGTAAATAAGATCGAAGATGGTATAGGATTCGGTAAGAAAAGCATAAGCCGGATTGAGAGTATCGGGTTTACCCTGCCAGCCCATGTGCAGGATGGCTTTACCAGCAGTCGCTTCAGCGGGTACTTCTGCAGGTGCTTCTTCGGTTACTGCTTCAGCCGGCGGTTGGGCGGCGTCCCCGCACGCCGGGAGCAGCAACGCAAGGATAAGGAAAATACTAAGGGCAATAATTTTGTTTCGCATCAGGACCTCCTTAGATTTTTATAATAGCCCTCTCAATACACAAAACGCCATGGCATAACCTGTCATGGCGTCTCCTTCACAGCCAGGGAATTGGACTTGCTGCAAGAAAATCAACAAAAAAAATCGCTTCAAATCTAACACCTTTATATAAATTTTACAGTATATTTCGAATAACGAAAAGCCTAAATGGTCAGTGAATATAAGATTTACTAATTGTTTAATAAAAAAACAAATAATTGACTGGGGCATTTGATGCAAAGATTAAAAGCAATGATTTTCAATTTTCCACCCAGCGTTTATAAATGGTGAGAAGATATTTTTCCCTAATGAATTTTTTTTAAAAAATACCCCTTCCCTCGCTAAATGAGCAAGAGAAGGGGATACGAGGTAGAGAGACAGCTCACTCTTTCAATTTCACTCTCTTGCTACTTACCTCTTTATGCAGCTTCACCCGGTTTTCAGGCTCGGCTTTACCCCCTGCCATAAACTTGCCCACGATTGTGGGCAGGAGCAGCAAGATAAATAAAATACCCAGCACGCCAAAGAACACTCCCCAGGAAGCGGGCTGCGATACCTCTGGCACCAAGCCTCCAGGATTATAAGTGGAGCTCTCAGCGACAGCGCTGCCCGCCTTCCCCATTTTTAACGAGACGTCCAAAGCGCGGTTCACGCCGTCCCTCAGCGTGGAAGGAGAAGTGTAGGTGATGGCATATTCACTTTGCAGAGCTCTGCCATAGCGCTGATACAACTGGGTGAGCGATGCGGAATCGCTGGCGTATCCGTAAACGCCGCCGGCAGTCTGTGCCAGGGCGCTCAGGGCATCTTCGTCCAGCCCGCTCAATACACCGCCGGATGGATGCGCTGGATCGCCTAGACCGATGGTAGAAATGGATAAGCCAGCTGGTCCAATGCGGGCGATCACCTGGGCAGCATCTGCCTGGCTACGGTTATCCAATCCATCGGTGAGCACAATTATGGCTTTACGCCCCTCGATTGCTTCCAACTCATCGATGGCTTGCATCAAAGCATCGTACATTGCTGTATCATCTTTGGCTTTTAATTTTTTGATAGCGCCAAGCAGCTGAGTACTGTCATCAGTTATCGACTGCACCAGCTTGATCCTGGTGTTGAAAGTCATCAAACCTGCGCGGTCACTGGGACGCATCTGGCGCACATAGGCGCGGGCAGCATCTTTGGCAGCTTCCAGTTTATCGTTGGCATTCATGCTGCCCGAGACATCCATTACCAGCATCGTGGTGAGCGGATTTTCTTTCTCGCCCACGCCGGTGATACTTTCAGGGGTCATTTCGACGCCGTTCTCGCTGAGACTGATGCGAGAAGGCTCAACTTCTGCCGGATCACCCCCGCTATCGGTGACCGAGACATACACGGTAACCCGAGGAAACTGGGAAGTATCCACCTGGGTGATACGAACTACCAGGTCACTTTCAGCCCGGGCAGGATAAACTGCCCACGCCAGGCTGGTCAGCAGCATCAAGCAAAATACCATCACACGGATAAATTTATAGATGTGAGTAGGCATTTTTCACCTCTTCTCATGGTAAACCAGCTCGGTATTGCCCAGTTTGAGCGTCTGCCTGTTTTTCAAAATAGCTTGTTCGATTTTCTTATTATTGATGAAAGTGCCGTTCATGCTCATATCTTTCAGGTTGAAGTGTGTGTCTGCTCCTTTGAGCAGTGCATGTTGGGGGGCAATATCTGGATCGGGTAATACGATATCCGATTTGAGCGGACTGCTGCCGATGAACGCTGAGGGAGCTTCTGTCTTCATGAATTTATCCAGAATAAACTCGCTGCCCTTAAGTTTTCCGGAAGTGACCTCCAGCCAGGCTCGCGAAAGGAGGTAGACGATCAGGGCGATAAACACACCCACCGAAGCCCCTAAAAGAAGCAGCCCGGCAGCTTTTCCCAACAGAGGATCTTTCAGCCAGGTGCGGGTGCTCTCCAGCAGCATACCGCCAAAAGCGCCACCTAAAAAACCGCCCAAGGCGCCTTTCCACATCTGGCTGCCGCTGGTAAATCCACCAGCGATGCCAATTAATAAGCCAAACAAACTCCAGCCCAGAGCGCGCCCCCAGACCTGCGCGCCGGTCAGCTGGAACAGCCCTTCTGCGATGGGCAAGCCAAGAGCACCGCCCGCCATACCTAACAATCCGCTGAACAGACAAGCTCTGGCAGTTTGTACTATGTTATGAGTGAGCAATGCTTCACCCAATCCAATAACCGCGCCAATACATAAACCGATCAAGGCGCCAGCGATAATTTCGCTGAGATAGACGCTTGGGGTGAATGACAACCCCAGCAGGTTGCTGGCTTGCCAGGCAATCACCCCACCAATAGCACCTAAAACAGCATAGTAATATAACCGCATCATACGGCTCATAGTTTTTGTCCTCCAATGACGCTCATTCTTTCTGCGTCTGAGAGTAGATTGCGCCAGTGCACCACGCTGCGCTTCCGCCCATTATTCAGCTCATAGAAGCCGTAATAACGCCGCGAATCCAGGGCGCCATCCCGGCGGCGGATGAAAAAACCACCACTGGCGCTATGGGGTTCGATGACCAGCGCCACCTGATGAAGTTCTGGAAAGAAATTGCGGTGCAGAAAAGTATCGAACTCCGAGAGAAAAATACCCATGCGTGGATGTGTGTGGTACCAGCCCACTACATCCTTGTCCGGGTAGCGCTCTTGCACTTCGTTATACAGGGCAACCTGACTGTTTTGTGTAAAAGTCAAGTAAGCGCTGCCCTGTCGTGTTTCACGGGCAGGCAGACTGGATTCGATAACGATGAACTGCTCACCGGAAGCGCGGTCTGCCCGCCATTTACCAATCAGCCACCCGCCCACCTCGTTATCCAGATCACTGCCGGCGTGGGCGCAAACCCGCACAAAAGCGCGCGGTGAAATGAATACGGTCACAGCCTGGTCGTAACCGTTGGCTTCGTAGGGCGACCACCAGCGGGTGGCTCGCTCCAGAGGGATGCGCCCGCCGCGCGGGTGAACTGCTTCAGGCGGGATCAGGCTGATGCGTGATGTTTCCATTGGTTACCCGGCAGTAATATCTGCAGTAATGATCAAACGGTCATCTTGCGGTACCTTTGCGGAAGAAAGCGTTTCGTCTTCCTGAAGCTCACGCCCCAGGGCTTTGCTATCCAGGCGGTAACTGATTGGCCGTCCATCCGGACCAGTGGTGGGCAGTTCCAGCGATGTAGCAAGCTCGGGGATCAATTCTTTCACTTCCACATCATCGGGTACTTCTGCGGTACGGCTTCCCCCTGAGGGGAGTACCAGGGTTACGGGTTTATCTGTCATAGGATTAACCTCCAGTATTTGTTTAATTAAGTTAGCTTAGGCCTTTCTATACATTTATCAACCTCTCGAGAAGGGTTGTGGATCCAATGTTTAACCCCTTCCCTTGCTCCTCCCCGCAAGCGGGGAGGGGTTGGGGTGGGGTATTATTTCAAACGTATCCTTGCCTTGGCTTCAGGCTCAGGTTTGCTAATCTTCACCCGTTCAGGGCGGAGCAGCTCGCGTTTATCCACCGGAAAAGCATCTGGGTGTTCTTTGCGGTAAGCGCGGCACCAGCGGGCTGCCTCGGGGTCCCAAGGAAAAGGCGGCTGGGTTGGGTCGTCGTGGAAATTTTTATATTGCACCATCTCACCAATCATGATCACCAGGCGGTCAAGAGAACGGCTGGCAGTCCACCAGGCTGCATCGATACACACGGTGGCGTTCAAATGGTTGATATTGGGATGCCACACCGGGGTCAGCCATTTCATGCCCGGCCAGCGCTGTGGATACTGGTTATGCAGATAGATTTCAACCTGATGTTTATCGCCCAGTCTGGGTTTCCCCTGGCTGTCTACCGAATAGATACCCTTGCACTTGTAGGTGACAATATACCGTTCGGGTGGTAAGCCCGGCTGCGGCGATTGAGCTTCAAAATCGATCAAATCGCTGCGGGCAACCAGCTCCTGC
>JAAZNS010000298.1 GCA_012798185.1 Chloroflexota bacterium
ATTAGAATCGACTAAAGCTAAAACAGCTTGATCGACCACCGCCAGAGAAAATTCTCCCTGCAGGGGTTTTCCATCACCATCTTTCACTTGGATGTTGAACATCACTTCGTCGCCGGGTCCGGCTTGTTCCGGCTGGGTCACAATGGATACATCCAGCTGCTGTTTTTCTGGAGAGATCTGCAGCTCGATATAACCCTGGCGGTAATCTGGTTTTCCCTGGGAATTGGTTGCCAAAAGAGTGGCTGCAATGAAAATATTGGGAGCATCTTCTTCGCTAAGGGCAAATTCAAGGGTGCTGCCACCCGGTTCAATTGTCGTACACTGTTGTTTAAGCACAATGCTGCGCTCAACAGTCACCAAAGCCGACGCAGTTGATTCGTAGGGATTGGGAATGAAAATGCGGGCAATTTCCCCTGGTTTATATGCCTCTTTATCGGCAACTAGGTGAATACGCTGGTTGGGTAATTCTGGCCAGAGGGTGGTTGCAGAGCCACTGACCCAGATATAAATTGTGCTGCGCGCCCCTTCGCCGGATACTTCAAGCTGATAAGTGCCGGCTTCTGGGGGGGTGAATGCCAGCCTTGCCATCCCCTGGCTGTCGGTTATGAAATCGGCACTGGCAGCAAGTGTATATTGTTCTGTATAAACAGGTTCGCCGGTATCAGTGGTTTTTTCGTCTTTTACCCAAATCACTTTTTGAAAGATAGCTTTTAAACTGTGAGGTCCAGAAGATTTTTTCTCCCAGCTGGTTGTTTGAATATCAAAGCCTGTTTGTTCTCCAGCTTTTCCGATCCAGCTGTCGGGATGAATGCCGATATAGAAACCGGCAGGATGTAAGGTCAATGCCCCGCGGGCGCTCACCGGAAGTCCGCTTTCCTCAGTAATGGTGACTTCAAGGGTGAGTTTTTGGGTAATATCCGATTTCTGGGAGGGTAATTGGAGCGATAAATTGCCTTCTGCATCAGTTTGGGAATCGCCCTCCAACAATAAGTTTCCTAATCCGATATCGCGATGAGGATAATAATAAGTCTGCAGCCAGATAGTTTCTTCCACGCCGACCTGATAACCTGGAAGGGTGAACTCATCATTTTGGGCATATAGCGCCCAATGAAGCGGTGTTTTCACGGCTGGCGCGCCGAAGAAATATTGGGCGGATATATTTGCATTTAATTTTTCTCCTGCCAAAGCCTGGTCTTTGGTGAAATCGACCTGAAGGTTGATCTCTGGCTTGCGGTAATTGGCTACTTGGAAAATGACATCGTTTTGCGTGGCGAGGTCGCAGACGATGCGGTAATAGCCGGGGGAAGCATCGGAGGGCAGAGAATATTCACCATATGCTGTGCCAAAGCCAGAAACAGGCAGATTGAAAGCCGATATTTTCTGCCCCATATCATCGAATATAGTTAATGGCAGCTGCCCCTGGCTCGCCGATAGATCGGGCAAGGAATATCTGCCGTTATATGCCTGGCGGATAATGGCGCGGAAATTTACCGTTTGTCCCGGGCGGTAGATGGGGCGATCGGTATAAATGTAACTCATCAAGCGAGGCGGCTCGAAGCTGGTATCGATGCCAAAATCCCAGCCGCTTGTTCCGACATCCCAATTGGAAAGAGCAATGCCAAAATATTCTTCACCGGGGTTGCCCGTTACCGCGAAATATGTGGTGTAGAGATTTTTTAAATCGGGAATCGCTCCCTGGAAAATACCGTTTTCGTTGGTTGTTCCAGATGCCAGCATATTTTGGACGTCATCATAGATGGTAATGTTTGCCCCAGCCACCGGCGTGTTGGTGCGCAGGTCCATTGCCCAAACCAGAACGTCGGTGGCGCTAATCTTGAAGGTGAGATGAATATTACTAACGGTAAGGATATATGGGAAATCTGCCCCGCCTGGCAGCCCGGCATCAAGACGTAAGTAATATATTCCCGGGGCAAGAGGTTTTTGATCGGGCGTGACATTTAAGCTGATCCATTGGCTGAGATTACGCGGCATCTCTAAATTCTGACGCCATGTTTGCTGATCTGGGCTGTAATATGATTGTCGAAATTCGTATCCATTAACCCCTGCCATGGTGATGAAATCTGCAAGTGTCACGCTGCCACTGGTGAGGTTAATCGACGCCAAGTTGGTTGCCATGATCCTTAAACCTTCATCTTGTGGGGTTAAAAACGTTTCGGATGAAGGGTATACATTTATCGTGGGGGAGATTGGCGCGGTGCGAAAATTCAGGATGTACTCACCATCGATTTTTCCTCCCCAAAGATCGGTAGTCTCTGCGGAAAGAGAAGCTATATAACTGGTTTCGGGCTGGAAACTGCCATTGATGCTTATGGAAAGGTCGTCGGGATTGTACCAAACGCTTTGATCGGGTAATGCGGGGGTAATCGACAGCAATTTTTCGATTGCGTCGCCATCCTGGATGGGTGCGCTGAGGTATAGGGTTATGGCATCATAAACCGGTTTCTCTCCGCCAGGTTTTGGGTTGCTGTTATTTACTCTTAATCCAGGGACGGTTTGAAAATGAGATTCTAAACCTGCCTCCAGAGCTGCGCCTCCCAGCGATTCGATTTCTTTATCCAGCAAGATCGTGTAATGCTGAGCCCGATCAAGAAGTGATGCCAGGGTGTAGGTCATCACCTTACCCGTTTCATCCCAGGAAAAAACACCTTCAACCTTATTTTGGCTGCCGTCCAGCAGTTGAAATCCAACCTGTACGCTCTGACAGTTCATTGTTTGATTGAATTCAAGCACAATCGGCGTGTCCAACCGAACCAGAGAAGCCTCATTTTCGGGAAAAACCGACATCAACTTGGGGGAGGCGGTAGTAAATGACCAGCCCTTTACCGATTCTAATACACTACCAGAAACACTCTTTAATTTAGGGTTCAAGGAAACGGAATAACGCTTGCTGCCGTGAAGCGCTGGTTCAGGGTAAAAGATATAGGTGCTGCTATTGAGCCATTCACCTTTGCCTGCGGTTTGAGTCTGCTTTTCGGAGTTCACCGTGAAAGCTGCTGGCAGATCATCTGGGTCAGCGCCCAGGGCAACGATCGGCTGGTTGAAGGCGGCGATAATCGCCGAAGATGGATCAACATCGACAGCATTAGGCTGTGGCAGTGATTGAGCCAAACGGAGGTACCCGGCGGTGTGGAAATTCAATGATATGGGCTGCGTTAGAGCCTGTCCATTCGCCGCTTTGGCTTCGGTGCTGATCGAAAGGGTGATATCGTTGTCGGGCGCAAGCGATTCCCGCGGAGATAAAACCATTGTCGAATCATCCAGCCATGATATGTTGCCAATCCATGCCGTTTCACCGCTTAATGCTTGTTCGACTGAAGTGCGCTGCATAGACTGGTTGAAATAAAGTGTAATTGGTTTATCCAAAGCCAGGAGCACATCCGCTGGGGGATCGCTTTCAACCAGCGCCGGCGGCAAAGGTTGAGGGGTAGCGGTTGGAACCGCTGGGATGGAAGTTGCCCGGGGCGCTTTCAAGGAGAACCGGTTAGAAAAACCGGGAAAAGAACAAGAAACACTTACCCCTATCACTAAAAAAACCAGGGAACGGATTATTTTTGGGGTTTTAGTTTTGCGCTTATTCATATGGACTGGATAGAGAGAGGGCATATCATTTCTCCCGGTAAGAGACGAAAATCAAAATATTAAGCCATCATAAGGATTATAACTGATGAAAAGACAAAGGATTAAAACGGGTTATAATCCCTGCAAATTTATCAAATTAGCCTATTTCATTATCCGATTGGTTATAAATTTAATGGTTTAATGCATTGATAATCATGAATAATCAATTACCGAAAAAATATTCTGCCAGGAGAACATCGGCTTCCCCGCGTGCTCATATCCTGATAGCGCGCATTTTGGCATCATTGTTGAGCGGCGCTCTCTTTTACCTTTTAATTCTTTTATTAGCCACTCTGGTTTATAGTGTCATATTTGCCGGGAAAATATTTCCGGGGGTCACTGTCGAGGGAATCGAACTGGATGGATTGCGGCTATCTGAAGCGAGCGAACAGTTGCGGGATAACATAACCTTTCCGATTACTGGGAAGATTGCTTTTCGATATGGGGATCAGGTGTGGACTGCTCAGCCAAAAGATATTGGCTTATTCTTTGATATCGAAACCACCGCTATACAGGCTTATCGCTACGGCAGGCAGGAAGGGCTGCCCCAGCGCCCGTTTATACAATTGAAAGCATTATTATTTGGGGCTGACATCCCTGCCCAATTCATCTTTGATGAGCAGACAGCAGTGCGCTATTTACAAAATATTGCCACATTGATCGATAAACCTACTATCGAAGCTTCATTAAAGATTGATGGCGTAGATGTTACCGCAACACCCGGACAGACCGGTTATACCCTGGATATTCCGGCGACCATATCGAACCTGCACCCTTATTTACAGAATCTGGAGGATGGGGTAGTCACTTTGGTTGTTCATGAGAAACCACCTGATATTATGGATGCTTCTGCTCAAGCAGAAAAAGCCAAACAAATCCTCAGCGCCTCACTCACGCTGAAATTACCGGATTCCCAAAAAGGCGACCCCGGACCCTGGATTTTGGAACGGGAACAGTTGGCACAGATGTTGACCATCTCGAAACATAACCAGGGCAATGGTATGGAATATCAGGTGGCTTTACAAAACGAGGCATTACAACAATATCTTGAAAATATCGCCCCGAAAATCGAACGCCAACCGCAAAACGCTCGTTTTGTATTCAATGATGAGAGCAAAGAACTCGAAGTGATTCAATCGGCAATAACCGGGCGCACCCTGGATATTTCGGCATCTATAGCCCAGATTAACCAAAAAATTGCTAGTGGTGAACATATTGTCCCTCTATCGGTTGTCACGACCAATCCCACCATCACCGAAAACGCCAAAGCCAAAGAATTAGGCATCAATGAACTAGTCAGCAAACAGACTTCTTTCTTTTATGGTTCCAGCGGCGAGCGAATTCAAAATATCGAAACAGCTGCCAGCCGGTTTCACGGCGTTTTAGTACCCCCCAATACAACCTTTTCGATGGCAGAAGTATTGGGCGATGTCAGTTTGGAAACCGGTTTTGCAGAAGCACTGATCATTTTTGGCAACCAAACAATCAAGGGAGTGGGCGGGGGGGTCTGCCAGGTGAGCACTACACTTTTTCGGACGGCTTTTTTTGGCGGTTACCCGATTGTAGAAAGATATCCTCACGCGTACCGGGTATCTTATTATGAATATGACCAATCGGGAAGTATAAATGAGAACCTGGCAGGTTTGGATGCCACTGTATTTGTTCCAAAGGTGGATTTCAAATTCACCAATGATACTCCCTATTGGCTGCTTATGGAAACCTATGTGAATGCAGCAGCCCGGAAATTAACCTGGAAATTCTATTCTACTTCCGATGGACGCACGGTAGATTGGGAAACCAGTGGTTTGAGAAATGTTGTCGAACCTGGCGAGCCTATTTTGAGGGAAAATCCCGAACTGGCTAAAAATGAGATCAATCAGGTAGAATGGGAAGTAGCTGGTGCTGATGTTACGGTTGAGCGCACGGTATACAAGAACGGTCAAGTATACCTACAGGATACATTTTACACGCACTATATCCCCTGGCAGGCGGTTTATGAATACGGTCCGGGTTCGAATCTTAACAAGTTATTCGATAAAATCATACCCATGCCGTAATGAAAATTTCGAAGTTTAATAGATTGAACTTTTACCCGAGTATTGATAAGGAGAGAATTATGGTCAGTAAAGAATTATTGGAAATATTGCGCTGCCCTGCTTGTGTCCGCGAAAAAGAAGGATTATTGGATTATATTCAAGAATCATGGCTGGTTTGTAAGGAATGCGGGCGGAAATATCCCATCCGCCAGGATATTCCGGTAATGCTGATCGATGAGGGCGACAAATGGGTAAATACTGCGGTTAAAGATTTGCCCATTCCACCTCCGAATGAATAATTTAATGCACGATTTGCATTCTTTGTTGGGGGAATTAACCAGTCACCATGATGAACGCGCTGAAGCAGTGATTCCCCAGCTTATCGCCTGCGGAGAGTCTGCAATACAGGCGTTAGTGATGCTGCTGGGGAGTGAAAGCGCAGATGACCGCTGGTGGGCGACACGGGCGCTTGCTGAATTTGCCGATCAGGAGGTCTTTCAATATTTAATAAAAATGCTCTCGGACGAGGCTGTGGAAGTCCAACAATGCGCGGCACTGGCGTTGAAAAATCACCCGCATGAAGATGCAATTCCGGCTTTAATCGATGCGCTCTCTTCCCCTGATAATATATTATCTCGTCTGGCAGCCAATTCGCTGGCTGCCATTGGTGAACCAGCAGTTATGCCTCTGCTCGACGTGGTGAAAAATGCAGCACCGGCTGCCCGGTTGGAAGCGGTGCGCGCCCTGGCGCTAATCGGTGATCAGCGGGCACTGCCGGTTTTATTGGAAGTGTGTAAAGAAAATTCGGTGATGATGG
>JAAZNS010000299.1 GCA_012798185.1 Chloroflexota bacterium
ACTATGTACGTGGATAAACCCATGTATGGGCATGGTTTGATGCAAGCCATCGCCCGCGTCAACCGGGTATTCAAAGACAAACCAGGCGGTTTGATTGTAGATTATCTTGGTCTGGCTGATCAATTGCGCCAAGCCTTGGCAAATTACACCGCCGAAGGTGGCACAGGGGAAGCCGCAATCGAACAGGAACAGGCAGTTGCCATCATGCAGGAAAAGTACGAAATATGTTTGGGACTTTTCCATGGCTTTAATTGGTCAAAATGGACCATTGGCACCACTGCAGAGAAGCTGGGCCTATTACCAATGGCTCAGGAACACATTTTTGCTCAAGATGATGGCAAAAACCGATTATTAAAAGCCGTAACCGAGCTATCGCAAGCCTTTGCGCTGGCTGTGCCGCATCCAAAAACCATAGCCATTCGCGATGATGTCGGCTTTTTTCAGGCTGTTCGCTCAGCGGTAGCCAAAACCACTAGCGATAGTGGCCGTTCGGTTGAAACCATGGATCACGCCATTCGGCAAATCATTTCTCGTGCTGTAGCTTCGGAAGAAGTTATCGATATTTTTACTGCTGCCGGCTTAAAGAAACCCGATATTTCCATCCTCTCAGATGAATTCCTGGCTGAAATTCAGGGTATGCCCCAGCACAACCTCGCACTGGAACTATTGAAGAAATTATTGAACGACGAAATAAAACTGCGTTCACGGAAGAACCTGGTACAGTCTCGATCTTTTTCTGAAATGCTAGAACGCACCATTCGTGCATACCAAAACCGAGCCATAGAGACCGCACAAGTCATTGAAGAATTGATTTCGATCGCCAAAGAGATTCGTGAAGCGGACAAGCGTGGCGAAGAGCTACACTTAACGGAAGACGAGGTCGCGTTCTATGACGCATTGGAAGTGAACGACAGCGCGGTTAAGGTCTTAGGGGATGAAACGCTTCAGGAAATTGCACGAGAATTGGTCAGAATGGTACGCAACAATGTGACTATTGACTGGACTGTAAAAGAAACGGTACGCGCAAAATTAAGGGTAATGGTAAAACGGATATTAAGAAAATTTGGTTATCCACCGGATAAGCAAGAAAAGGCCACTCAAACCGTATTAGAACAAGCGGAATTGCTGGCAAGGGATTGGGCAGAATAAGGGGGATAAATGCCAAAATATGTTCCATCGTCAAAATTTCAAGAACTAAAGGGGCTTGATCGAATTTCCCAAGTGGTTCATGAAATGCAATGTATTTGGAGAGAGATATCCAAGGATGATATTGGGATTGACGGTGAAATTGACCTTCTGGAACCTCGCCCAGATGGAAAAGGCGCGATTGCCACCGGCAAGATCATCAAGGTCCAAGCAAAGTCTGGATCCAGCTATGTAAAACAGGATTCTGCATCCGGTTTTATAACACCAGTACGACAAGAAGATCTAGAGTTGTGGACGAATGCAAACTATCCCGTGATTTTTATTGTCTACCACCCTGATGATGACAAGTTATATTGGAAAGATGTAAAAGAATACGTCAGGGCAACCCCGAAAATTTTTCACCCCCCGATAAAATTCGTTTTCAATAAAGAAACTGACGAATTCACATCCAAATTTCGCGATAAAGTACTGCAAATTGGCAATGTTAGTTCGCCTCGCGTGTTATTTCAAAAACAAGAACGATTATTTTCCAACCTGTTTCTGCTCCAGCGTGCGCCGAAAGATTTGTATAACGCGCCAATCCTAACAAATTTAGACTACCCAATGATTACCTCCATTCTACGGAGCAGGCAATCTTTCACACCTCCATTTTGCGTCAATCGTGGACGAGTCTTCACTCTCAGCGATTTATCTGATCCTGGATGCGCTTTGCGGGAATTTTGTGATACTTCAAATATTCTGATAGAAAATGCTCAACCTTGGTGGGCAAATCCAGATCTAAACCGATCTTATGTTTCGATGCTAAATCGACTGTTGAGAATGCACACTAACCGGTGTGGGATTAAATACAACCAACAATTCA
>JAAZNS010000300.1 GCA_012798185.1 Chloroflexota bacterium
CTCTGAGGTGTATTTGAAAAAAACATTTGGGAAAACGGGCTACATAAATTGATATATTTTTATTCACACATAACTATCTCCACTTATCAATGGAAATAACTCTTCCGGTTTGTGCATCAATGATAACAATACCCCCATGGTAATATTCTATCTGATTTATATCAAATGGCTGTATCATCTTGGGTTCAATTATGACCGTCCAGATTAAAACCTGTGTTCCGGGGGTAGTATATTCAATACTCAAGTGGGCTGGAATTGATTCGTACTGAACAAATATTTCCGGAAAACAATCAACAGCAATATGAATTGCTTCATCTTTTGTAACTATAGGCAGAACTGATACTTCAATATCCCGTTGAATACCAATATACGATATAATTTTTCCTGATTCAGGATTTAGAGAAATCTGAACAATATTGGGTGTTCCTGTAGACTGAATGAATTCTCTCCATATGAAGAGATATTCTTGTCCTCCATCTCCATGATCAATTAATTCAGCATAAATAAGCTGGAAATTTTTTTCTATGAATGTTTTATAGTGATCAATCGCGAACTGTTGCGCAATTTGTTGCGCATCAAGTTGGGTTAATCGAACGATTTTTGATTGATCAGGTGATTCAAGATAAATTGCACATTCAATAATATTTAAGGGTAAGGTCCCATTCCCGCCCCTAACTTCTTTCCAATAACTTGAGGATTCTCTGAATTTTAACCCTTTCAGGATCTGCCCTATGGTTGTATCTCCAGACATACTCAGCGATATAAAGAGGCAATCTGGCTCTCGTAATACCGCCCTTGGAAGCGAGTTTACGTTTGAGATATCCCCAGAATCCTTCTAATCCATTGATGTGGTTTCCTTTTCCGTCGCTGTAGCTCCCTTCTCCGTGATTTACCAGGCGGTGAACATAGCCTCTCGCTGCCACTCCGGTATAGGCTTTCCAGGTGTCTGAACAGACGGTAGACCCTGGTTCAACCTTTTGAGTGATCAACGGGAGAAGTGTGGACTCATCGACATTTTCGACGATTTCTGCCCAGACATGACCATTCCGACAGAGGATCCCGAAGACCGGTTGCTTGGATGTCCCCCGACCTCGTTTGGTTCCAGTATCCCGGACAACCTTCCGTTTATTCTTCCAAGCTCCTCCGAGGTAGGTTTCATCAACCTCAACCGTGCCGGAGAAGATATCCGGGACATCCTTTGCCAGGACCATCCGAATTTTTAGAAGTGCACGGAGGACTCGCTTCTTTTCGAAACCGGTTTGTTCAACAATTGAATTTGAACTTTGTTCCAGCAGAAAGAGGTGGATGATCTCCCGCCATTCCTGCCTCGTAAACCGAAGAGGTAATGTGTGGAGGAAAAAGTCGTATTTGCATTGGGCACACCGTCTCCTACCCGTACTCATTTTGTATAACTTTTTTCCATCACATTTTGGGCAGGTTATTTTTGCCATTTTTCCCGTCTTAAATCCTTATTGAATTTGGGGGATAAAATGACACCTTACCCATATTTAATTCAGAATTGACATAAAATAAAGAGGTATCAGAATTGTAAATCTCAAACATTCCTGATTGTGTAGAAAGTTGTCCTACCGATTGTATATTGATATCTGAAAGATTAGTAAACTCTCTTATTGCCTCATACGCAGATTGTTTTTCATTTGATACAATATCATTATCCGCCATTACCTGAGAGGTAATAATTAAGAGGATAGCAATAAACCAGAATATTCTTTGTTTTTTCATAATACTCACCTAACTCCCATACCTTGCAGGTTTTAATTTTGTTTGCCCATTCCCATCAATGACATAAGTGTCAACGCCACCGTAATACCATGTAGGAAATGTATGTAAGGCGGTTTCAACCTTAGCCCAATATGCTGCCTGACTAATTGTATAATTCTGGTTACAATGTTCCCAAAACCTGTTATTCCAATATTTTGCTTTATTATTTGCAATATCTCCTGTAAATCCAATAGCATTATCCACTCCTTTACTCCTAGACATGGTTAACCAGTTACCATATGTCAAATTTGTTTTAGCTGAGTGGCACGAGACGAATAGTATCAATAAAATGTCATTTAATTCACCGTTATTGAAGTCAGATAAAAAATAACACCCTGGTACACTATTTCCGTAGTCGGATGTATAGAACCACGATTTTGCTGTTTGATTTACAAATAAAAGACGATAGTTGTCTCCATGACCATGGAAACTAAATATTGCATCATCTGGTAAAGCACTGTAAGCTTGCGCAGCTGAATAATCGGTATTAGCATGGCCATCATAATCCATCAAATCTTGATAATATGCAGCATTATTTGCAGAGGGACGGCTATCCATTACTAGATTTGGTTCTACTATTGGCTCTACATAATTGAAATCATAATTGTCGGCCCACGGCGGACTGTGTTGAACTGCTTGTAGTGGGACTGCCAAACAACATACGGTGAATAATACCAGGATAGACGACTTAAATTTTCTCTTCATTGATGCGTGTTAAGGAATTTATAATATAAAATATTGATCATTTTATTATTTTGGATTAATTTCCCCAATTTATTTTTAAAGAAATAATAAAATCATTTATAATTTGAGGAATCGCAAATTAGGATTGTTATAGGGTGGTATAAATCACAAATAAAATAAAAAAGTGATTTTCTAAACCGGTTTCCCGCTCCCCGATCCTTTCATCAGGCCATACTCAATCTCGTAGAACCCTCCGCCCCGGTCCTGGTAGGTGAGGTAGTAGTGCGTCAGCCGCTTCTCCTCTGCCTCCTCGATCTGCCGGAGCAGGGTGGCCTGGTTCGTCAAGTCATGCCCGACCAGCACCCATCGGCGGGTCTCATCGCTCATCTTCCAGTAGAGA
>JAAZNS010000301.1 GCA_012798185.1 Chloroflexota bacterium
ATGCAAAGGGTGCAAATCGGAATGTCCATCGGGGGTCGATGTCGCCAGGTTGAAGTATGAGTTCTTCAACCATTTCTATCATTCGCATAGACGTAGAATTCGTGACTATCTATTTGGGTATATTGGAGTGTTGGCACCGTTGGGCAGCCTGGTAGCGCCGTTGTTGAATTCAGTGTTAGGCTGGATGTGGGTGCGGAAGATTAGCGAAAAATTATTCGGTTTGGCTTCTGCCAGGAAATTTCCCTCATTTGCGCCGTTAACAAAAGTAACGCCGATAAAAAACAACTCTCGTTCCCCCCAGGTATTGTTTTTAACTGATTCGTTTTCTCATTACTTCCACCCAGAAACGGAAAATGCCGCTTTACGTGTATTGAAAGAAATTGGGATCGAAGCGGCGGTTATCCCGGTTATCGGCGCGGGACGCACATTGATATCGAAGAGTTTTTTGGAGCCAGCTCGCAATCATGCACGCCGTTTGGTAGAAGCCATTCGCCGCCTTGATCCAGAAGGGATAATACCTGTTCTTGGCGTTGAACCCTCTGAAATATACGCATTGCGAGATGAATTTCCGGAGTTCTTTCCTGGCGATGATTATGTGATGCGCCTTGCTCAACGCGCCTGGATGGTAGATGAATTCCTGGTCCGAAATGATGAAAAAGGACAGCCGAGATATGCAAAACTGAATGGTGGAAAGCAGAAAAAACATGAGGGGAAACACGTGCTGCTGCACGGGCACTGCTATCAAAAGGCGCGTCCTCCGGCGGACGACGGCTTCCCAACGGGGGTGAGTGCCAGCGTTGAATTGCTCCGCGGGATGGGATATCAGGTCGAAGTGGTGGAATCGGGCTGCTGCGGTATGGCAGGCGCCTTTGGGTATGAGAAGGAACATTACGATATATCGATGGCAGTGGGTGAATTGGCGCTGTTCCCTCGGATGCGTGCCGCTGCAACAGAAACCATTCTTGCAGCTGCCGGCACTTCCTGCCGCTCACAAATCGAGGATGGTGTCGAAAGGAAAACGGTTCACCCCATCTGTTTGATATAGCATTTAAAGCATCCATCTCCTTAATCATCCATATTCAAATCATTGATTATCGTAAAGCAAGTAATAAGGCATCTCGAAAATTATTTTGGGCGGAAAAGAGAAAAGGGTAATATCCAGAAAAATTAACCTCCTCTATTTTGGTTTTGTAAAATAGAGGAGGCAGAGAGAGAGATTGGTGTTCCAAGAATTTGTCTCAAGAATGAGAGCCAGATTATTTGCTAATTCCCAATAATTTTTCCAATTTTTCCTGATTAAAATCAACCAATATTTCACCGCGGATATTAAATGTGGGTGTCGTTTCGTTGCCATTTGCCCAACTGCGCACCTTTGCTGCCGCTTTTCGGTCGCGGGTAATATCGACTTCTACATATTGAATACCGTATTCAGCAAACAAAGCTCTGGCGCGCCGGCAGCCCGGGCACCATTGGGTGCAATACATAATAACATCGCCAACGGCTTCAGGTAAGGATTGTGCATCGGCTGTTTTATAAGGTTTTGCCAGCTCGGGTTCTAATTCATATAGAACCTCAAAGAGTACATCATTGTTAGGTTGTTGATCGATATCGTGGATATCAACATAGCGGATGATGCCGGCTTTATCGATGACAAAGATGGCGCGTTCGCTGTAACCCTCAGATCGTAGCACCCCATATTTTTCAGCAACTTTTCCATGAGGGTAGAAATCACTGAGCAAGGGGTAGGTTATTCCACCCAAACTGTCTGCCCATGCCTTCAGACAGGGGACACTATCGACACTTAGACCCAAGACTTGGGTCTGGACCCCATCAAACCGGTCGAGCAGCACCTGGTACGATGGGATCTGCGCCGTTCAGACGGGCGTCCATGCCAGCGGGAAAAACGCCAGCACCACATTACGTTTACCACGGTATTCCGCGAGGTCGATTGTTCGTTCAAGATGGTCTTTAAGCCTGAAAACAGGCGCTGGTTGTCCAACCTTGGGTATCATCGATTTTCTCCGAAATATATTATAGATATTATTTATCATATATCTCATAATTATACTCCATATTTTCTTTTTGGATATAAGAATAGTCTAAGAAAGTTGGATAAAATATTCCACCTAGAACAAAATACTCAACAACTGAGTTAGTACCACAAGGTTTTATAGGTTATGATTATCTCTGGGTATAATAGGATGTGCTATGTGATCGATCCAACAATGACTCATGATTATTCAGCAATATTGAAAAACAAGATGGAAAATAAAATATTACAAAAAATTCAACCTAGCTCAAAACACTGTTTTGTATGTGGAGTGGAAAATCCTTTTGGATTGCATCTTAAGTTCATCGAAGATAATCCTGGCGAAGTGACCTGCGATTTTATTATCCCGGAAAACTTCCAGGGTTACCCGGGAATTGTTCATGGCGGCGTAGTTTCAGCCATTTTGGATGAAGTATCCGGACGCTCGATAATGGGAGAGCCCGATAATCCCCGCTTTATGTTTACTGCTAAAATGGAAGTGCATTTTCATAAAAATGTACCTGTTGGACAGCCTTTACATGCGGTAGGGAAGGTGGTGAAATCCAGAAAGCGCCTCGCCACTGTCACGGGCAGTATATACGATATGGAAGGTTGCCTCCTGGCGGAGTGTGAATCGCTGCTGGTGGATATTCCTGCTGATGTGATTGATGGAGTCGATCTGGATGCTTTGGGTTGGAAAGTTTATTAAAATAATCACGGAGAGACGAATCGAACCATTGAATTGATTGAAAACGGATGGAAAATACTGAGTTGGAATTAAACCAGGTAATTCAAGGCAATTGCATTGAAGTGCTGGAGGCTTTCCCAGCTGCTTGTGTGGATATGGTTTTTGCCGATCCCCCTTATAATTTACAGCTGCATCAAGACCTATGGCGGCCTAACCGCACAAAAGTCGCTGGTGTGGATGATGATTGGGACCGATTTGAAAGTTTTTCCGCTTACGATGCCTTTACCCGCCAGTGGTTATCTGCCTGCCGCCGGGTA
>JAAZNS010000302.1 GCA_012798185.1 Chloroflexota bacterium
AAAGCGGATAGCCCTGGCAACCGTGCTGGTAATGCAGCCGCACGTGCTGGCGCTGGACGAGCCAACTGCCGGCCTCGATCCGCGCGGGCGGCGCGGGATCATCAACTTGCTGGCTGGTCTCGAACAAACCCTGATTATCGCCACTCACGACCTGGGGCTGGCGAAAGAATTGTGCCCGCGCATGGTGATCATGGATGCCGGCAGGATTATATACGACGGATCAACCATGGTTGCTTTCCAGAATCCTGCCTTACTTGAAAAACATGGATTAACGGATTATTACATTGATTCTTGATTATTAAACATTTAGTCATCCGTTTCTTAGCGGATGACTAAACCTCATAGAACCTGCGAGCAGAAAAGCTAAACCTGAAGATCAGTCAATGAATGTACCACCGATTTGGAATTTTGGTACAGATCAACGAATAATGGAAATAGTTGATCGTAAAATCGTTTGTTCTCAGGATTTGGATCGATCTTTCGGGTAATTTTAACCCAATCCCTTTTCAGAATATCTATTTTATTGATTATCCCGGTAGCAAGTCCGGCAAGGAACGCATCACCGTAAGCAGCGCCGATAGTTTTTTCCGGGATGAATTGAGGAATACCGGTAATGTCACTGACCATCTGCAACCAAAGCTCGTTGGATGAGCCGCCTCCCACTGCAACGCCATGATGGATTTGAGCGCCATTTTTCTGCATGGCATCCAGGTTCATCCGTATGGCGAAGGCTGTCCCTTCCAGTAGTGACCGGTATAAATCTCCTCGACAATGACTTAACGAAAGGCCGGCAATTACGCCCCGAGCTTTAGGATCAAAAATCGGTGTACGTTCACCGCTCAAATATGGCAGGGTAATTAATCCGTTAGATCCAATGGGGGAGCCGGCAGCTTCTTTTGCCAGGGCTGCATAAGCATTCAAACTGCCTGCCTGTTCACTCGCTAGACAATCTTTTCCAAATTGGTCTCGGAACCAGGTTGTAGCAGACCCACTGGTCGATAACCCGGCTGAATACTCGTATTGTCCTTCAAATGCCCCGGCTTCCAACCATAACTCGTTAGTTGCTATTGGCTTTTTTATTAAGAAGATCATAAACGCGGTGCTGCCATACATGATCATCAATTCCCCTGGATTAATTACACCGACGCTGATCGCCTCGGATAGCGCATCAACAGCTCCGAAATTGACCGGTGTTCCTTCGGGGATGCCGGTAGCTTTTGCTGCTTCGATTGAAATTTGACCGGCGATTTTGTCTGACCAGCCGATCTCAGGGAGTTTATCTAGTGTAGCAATTTTCTCTGCGAAACGTCCATCCCATTCAATCGCATGAATACTTAAGAGCGGATTGAACTCGGTGGCAGTATGTGCATCAATTACATATTTCCCTGTGAGCTTAAAAATGATATAAGAAGTAGCTGTTATGAATTTGGCGGTTTTTTCGTAAACTTCAGGTTCGTTTTCTTTTATCCAAAGGATTTTTGGCCCAATGGCTTGAGAAGTCAGCCGTGAACCACCCAGCTCAATCATTGCATCTCGCGAATATTCTTTTTCGAGAGCATCAATCTGTTCGATAGCGCGAGTATCCACACCGTAGAGGATACCCGGACGTAAAGGTTTACCCGACTGATCGACAGGCAGTACACAAGCGCCGATGGCGCTAACGCCCACCCCAGCGATCTTATCCCCTGACGGGACCTTCGTGGTTAATTCTTTTGAGATTTTTTTAAAATCAGCCCACCAAACTGCGTCCGCATCTTGTTCGGCATAACCGGGCTTGGGAATTGACATATCATGGTTTGTACGTACCTCAGCGATGATTTCCCCGTTTGGTTGGCAAAGCACGCCTTTGGAACTGTAAGTGCCGATATCGATTCCTAGCAATAATTGTTTCATCTCTACCTCGAGTAAATAAAAAATTGGATTATCCTGGCTCAGTGGGTTTAAACGGTCGCAATTCTGATCAAGTGCTGGTACTAACTCAACCCAAAACATGTTTATAGAATACCAAGTTTGACGATCGAAATCGGACCGCCCAACAGAGCCAAGTGGAATATTCTTTTTGCGATAGAGGTGAATCGATTATAGCATTATCACGCCATTACAAAACCGATTTTCTGTTTGAAAATATATAATTCAATTTCGCCAATTGGCTAGACAATCGGATATGAGTATTGACAAACAGGACGAATACTCATATAATGAAATCGGTTTCGTTAAACGATTTCATAAACCGGTTGCATATAATGAAAAAAAATACTGTGACAATGAATGATGTGGCTGAGAAAACCGGCGTTTCAAAGACGACTATTTCTCGTATCATCAATCAAATCCCCAATGCCGCTTCAAAGGACACCACCGAGAAAGTCTTAAAAGTTATTGACGAATTGGGTTATTACCCCAATCAGGTAGCCGCCAGTCTTAAACGGACTACTACCAGGACTATCGGTTTGGTAATGGGCGATATTGAAAACCCATTCTATGGTTTGGTCATCAAAGGGGTTGAGGAAGTAGTGAGAAGTTCCGGTTACAGCTTGATTTTGGCTAATAGCAATTATGACATGGCTGCTGAAATCGAATTATGCATGCTAATGCTTTCCAAACAGGTGGACGCTATTCTGGTCGCGCCCAGTGGATCTTCATCTTGCAATCAATATGCCGCGGTATTTGAAAGGCAGACGCACCTGGTCTTTATGGATAACTATATACCCGGATGTAATGTTGATGCTGTTATGGTTAACAATTTCAAAGCCTCAAAAGAAGCTTGTAACCATCTCATTTCATTAGGACATCGAGAAATCTCATTCATCGCAGGAACTCCTAAAAAAATCTCATCCGATGACAGGACACGGGGTTTTCTGAGCGCGTTGAATGAAAAATATGGGTCATCGGTAACTCCAGTTGTGAAAAATGGCGATTATACGGTGGCAGGTGGTTATAACTGTATGAAACAACTTTTAGAGATGCCAGAAATTCCCACAGCAGTCTTTATCGCGAATAACCTGATGACCGTTGGCGCTCTGGGAGCAATTAAAGATGCCGGGTTGAGAATTCCAGGTGATATTTCGGTTCTTGGTTTCGACGATATGAATTGGTATTCAATTAATCAACCTTCGTTGACTGCCATAGACCAACCTGCTTTTGAAATAGGGAAAACCGCTGCCAGACGAGTGGTGATGCGCCTGAGCCATCAAAAACAACCCGCACCGGAGATTATCCAGTTGGATGCCCGGTTGATTGTCCGGGATAGTACGGCACCTCCACGATCACATCGAATTACACCTAAATCTTAGGATAGAAAAAATTTCTGAAAGGACGCCATCCTTATGAGTATTTGTAAAGTTGATGATCAAATTGCTATAGAGGTAAAAGGTATAAAAAAGAACTATGGTCATTTGCAGGCATTGCGGGGAGTCGATTTAAAAGTTGTTAAAGGCGAAATTGTTGCTCTAATAGGTGATAATGGAGCCGGAAAATCAACTCTGGCAAAAATAATTTGCGGGGCGATCCAAAAAAGCGAAGGGGAGTTATATTTCTGGGGCGAAAAGACTGATGTTCAGTCGATAAATCATGCTCACAAAATTGGCGTGTTTACCGTATACCAGGATCTGTCCTTGGCGCCTGATCTTCCGGTTTCGGATAATCTGTTTCTGGGAAGAGAGATAATGAGAAATGGATTTCTGGGTAAGCTCGGCGTTCTAGATCGTAAAACCATGCGAAATGAGTCAAAAAAAGCGCTGGCTGCCTTATGAATTGGTTTGAAATCCATATCTGTGGATACACGCGCATTATCCGGGGGTGAACGACAGGCATTGGCAATCGCAAAAGCGGTGACCTGGGCGAATACAGCCCTGATTATGGATGAACCCACGGCTGCACTGGGTGCGCGCCAATCGGCTATCGTGTATGACACCATACGGGCGGCATCAGCACGTGGATTGGCAGTTCTAGTTATCTCCCACGATATTCCCAAGATGGTCTCTTTTGCCGACCGAATTGTGGTCTTGCGGCATGGATGTGTAGTCGCTTCTTTGGAAGCGAAAAAAACCACTTTACAGGAAGTGTTGAATTTTATGTTAGGCGGCAGAGGAGAAAACAAAGATGATTAGCCGAGCACAGAATCAAAAAGATAATTCAAATTCTGAAATGACAGAATCTAATCAAGCTAATGTGAAGCATCTATCCAGCATTGAGCAGAAAGAACTCCCATTCTATGAAGTTATTCTCCGCTCTACTGCTTTTTGGATTTTAGTCATCTTGGTGATTTTGACGGCGATTTTTGGGTATTTAACTCCAAATAATGTTTTTATCAAACCGGAAACGCTTTTTACGATCGGTCTCAATGCTTCTCAAATCCTGATCCTTGCGGTGGGAGCAACCATATTATTGGCATCGAAGAATATGGATCTTTCTATCGGTACTAATCTGATCCTGACTTCAACTCTAGCAGCGAAAGTATTGAAAATAGTCGCGGGAACACCGCAGGAAATCATGTCGGGCTCTTATCCGAATTTGACCAATGCCGTCATTGCTGCCATAGGTGCCTCGATAATTTTTGGCGGTCTATTTGGAATGATCAATGGTTTGATTGTGACTAAATTAAAAATGGAAGCCTTTATTGCATCTCTGGCAACGATGATGATCTATTGGGGTATTTCATTGGTAATTACCCAAGGCGCTTCCGAGGTGGGCATCCCGCGAGCGTTGCAATTGGGATTTGGCCATAAAAAACTATTCGACCTGATTCCTTATCCTCTAATTGTTGCGTTGATCATTAGTGGGGTCATGTGGTTGGTCATGCGGTTTACGAAATTCGGATTGTATACCTGTGCCATCGGATCATCGGCCGAATCTGCTGAACGATCGGGAATCAGAACTGATTTATATATCATCTCCATATTTGCTCTGGTAGGAGTGTTAGCAGGCATCGCCGGTTTTTTTGATCTGGCCCGTTTCGCGACGACCAATCCGCAAGGACATCAGACGGATGGTTTGATGGCAATCACAGCGGCGGTGATGGGCGGGACAAGTTTGAAGGGGGGAAGGGCATCCATCCCAGGTGCGATGCTGGGTGCATTGATCCCTACCATTATTCAAACAGGGTTGGTTATTCTCGGAGTCGGCGCTTTCTACCAGATGATTGCTACTGGTTTTTTCCTGGTTATCGCAGTGTATCTGGATAAGAAAAGATATGCTGGGTATCTCGATTGAAATTTTTATCGGTAGAGATAGAGGTGAAAGGAGGCTGCTGGGAAAAATACTTTTTATTCTCGATCAAAATTAAAAGTTAATGGAGTAGAGATGAAAGAAAAAAAGTGTTTACTAATAGTATTGGCATTGCTTACGGTTCTGATTTTTAACGCTTGCTCTTCGGCTGCTGCTGCGCCTGAAGCTGCTGTAACAACTGAAGAAACGACTGATACAACTGAAGCCAGCGATGCTGAGACAGAAAAACTGCTGATCACGGCTGTTGTTGCAGAAGTTGGTATTCCTTACTTCACTACCATGCATTGCGGCGCGATGGCCGCGGCTGCAAAATATAATGTTGAACTCAATTGGGCCGGACCGGCAGAATGGGACTTCAACAAACAACAGCCTTTCATCGATGGCGCATTGGCTCTGGAACCTGATGCCATGATTATCGTTCCGACCGACCCCGATGCATTAGTGGCATACGTAAAAGAATGGATGGAAAAGGGTATTCCGGTAGTCACTGCGGATGTTACTTTGTCGGAACCGGTTGAATTAATGGGTATTGAATCGGATCAGTATTCGGGTGGTGTAGAAGCTGCCAAGGCTGTATTCGAGATGACTGGCGGCGAAGGATCATACTACACTGTCGGTACGACCCCGGGTTCTTATGGCTCGGGTCAGCGCGTGGCAGGCTTTATTGATACGATGAAAGAATTGAATCCGAATGCCAAGATGCTTGAGACTTGTTACGCCCATCATGATGCAACTAAGTCAGCAGAATGCGTATCTGCAGCCATTATCGGTAATCCTGACTTGAAGGGTGTTTACGTGGCTGTCTCATCCACGGCTGCCGGGGCTGCATCTGCGATTATTGAACAAGGAAAAGCAGGTGACATTGTTCTCGTATCCTACGATGCTGATCCACAGCAGGTTCAGGACTTAAAAGCCGGTGTTTATGGAACCTTGATTGCGCAGGATCCATATAAGATGGGGTGGTTGGCTGTTGAAACGCTGGCCAAATATCTCCGTGGTGAAATCACCAAGGAAGAAATTCCCCAACACACGACAGTCGGAATGGCGGCTTTGACACAGGCAAATATCGGCGACACCGCTTTGTTGAAATTCCAGTATGTCGGTGATGTAAATCTTTGCCCCAATGTTGATCTGAGCGAGTAAAGATAACGCGAGGTGTCAGATAGGGGAAACCCTATCTGACACCCCTTCCATAAAGTATTATAACGTAACAAGGAAAGATTGGTTTTATTGAGGAAAAAATGGGAATAAAAGTTTTGTATGTGGGCGATACCCAGGTGAATTTAATGACTTCTATGAAGGGTATGGATTCCTGGTCATATGCCTATTATTCAGATTCTGCCCGTTATTTAAGAAATGCCTTGAATGCTTCCAGCGATATTGAATGTGTTCATATTCCCGGTAGTAATGCTACTGTGGATATGCCCTCCACTGTGGAAGAATTCAATCAGTATGATTGTGTTTTAGTAAGCGATATTGGGTATAACAATATTGTCTTCCAACCCGGGAATATCCCTCCTTTCCGGGTTCCTATGGGCCCAAATAGGGTAAACGCATTATATGATTACGTGAAAAACGGTGGTGGTTTCATGATGATCGGTGGTTGGCTCTCATTTTCCGGCCTTCAAGGTAAGGGTCTGTATAGCGGAACCAAGATCGAGGAGATCATGCCGGTAACATGCGAGCCGCGCGGCGCTGACGATCGTGTAGAAGTCACTGAAGGTTTTTCCATGAAGTTGGATAAACCCGATCATCCGATACTGAAAGGTTTATCTTGGGATGTGCCATATATGTATTTGGGTTATAACAAGACCAACCTGAAACCTGCCAGTGAATTGGTTGCTTCATATAACAATGATCCACTCATTGCTACCTGCTC
>JAAZNS010000303.1 GCA_012798185.1 Chloroflexota bacterium
CAAAATATAAACCAGCGTGGAATGCGTGAATGGACAGAGGTTGCATTCTCTTCGATCTATTACATTTTAAACAAGCTGGAAGAAAATGCATTGCTCAGCAGCGAAAAACGCAGCGAGGGTGATCGTCCGGCGCGCAAGATCTACAAATTAACCGGGCAGGGATGGAAAATGTATCGTGAGGCAGTTCGTATTCGTCTGGCTGAACCGCGCCCCCGAACGGAGGATTTTGATCTGGGTTTGGCAAACCTGCTGGCATTGGAGACACCGGCATTACTGCAAGCGCTTCGATCGAATCAATCTGCCCTGGAAGAAAGGATCAATAAAGTAAAAGTGAAATATGAATTGGATGGGGGTGAACGGCTTGCGTTGCCGGCGCGGGAGCTCTTTCAACATTCACTTACCATCATGTCTGCTGAACTGGAATGGCTCAAAGATTTGATTGAAAGGTTTTCAGAATGAGCAGAGCACTGCAAGAATATTGGAGGTAATGAAACGCATGGAAAAAGTAGAATGGAAGAAAATATATAAAAATTTATTCTTCCCCCCGGGTGATCCGGTTTTGGTTGATGTTCCTACCATGAATTATCTGATGATCGATGGGCATGGGGATCCCAATACTGTACAAGCATACAAAGATGCGATCGAAGCATTATTCTCACTTTCTTATACGATCAAATTCTCTATTAAAAAAGAGATGGCGATCGATTACAGCGTATATCCTTCCGAAGGGCTGTGGTGGGTGGAAGATATGGCGCAGTTTACCACGGAAGATAAATCAAGCTGGGACTGGACTATGATGATCGCGCAGCCCGATTTTGTCGATATCGGAAAAGTTGAACATGCCAGGTCTGATGTAATGAAAAAGAAGAAAGAATTGGCTGCGATAGGACAGGTGCGTTTTGAACCCTTCAATGAGGGGCTGTCGGTACAGCTTATGCATAGCGGACCGTATTCTGCGGAAGGTCCAAATATTGCCCGAATCCATGCTTTCATCCATGAAAATGGATTTGAGGTCAATGGAAAACATCATGAGATCTATCTTTCGGATGTACGCCGTACCGCACCTGAAAAACTGAAAACGGTTCTGCGCCAGCCGGTGCGCAAATTGTAAAGTAAAAATACACGGTTTATATAAAAAATACCCCCCAAAGGGTATTTTTTATCAAAGAGATATTGGATCAATTTAATGAGAGTGCTGCAAAAAACCTTATCCTTTATTTTTCTCAAATCCCAAATTCCCCTTGGTGATGACTGCAACCAATAGGGCTGCCATAAAGCCAACGAGTGTGGAAATGATCCAGAGCCGTAGATCAACATGTGCAGGATCGCTGCCGCTGAGTGCTGTGGACATGGTAGCTTGCGTGAGCAGTACGGTTCCCCAAAAATTATCGGCATTATGATAGATAAATCCGCCTACCAACAGACTGCCTTTGGTTTTGTTGTAGACCCATGTCATAAGGGTGGCGAGCCCGATTTCCGCCAAAATGTACAAGGGGAAATAGGTCAATCCCAGTTCGTAATGGATAGCGCTTGGATTAAAAAATTGTGGAAGATGCCACAATCCCCAAATTGATCCAATAATCACGCTTGCCAGAATGGGATTCCATTTTTCTTGCAGACGTGGGAGGGCGAACCCGCGCCAGCCAAATTCCTCGCCTAACGGTCCCCCTACTAAAGTAATGACAAAGAAAACTGGTAAAAGGTACCAACCTTGCTTAATAAATGTAAAGGATGGGATGCTTCCCCCGAGAAGGACATTGATGTAAATTGCTGCCAGCGTCAAAAGTGCAGGCAAGAATAATGCTATTAACCACCATTTCCATCCAACGCGCCAACGGATGGCACGAAGGGTTATTTCTTGTAGACCTTCTTTGCCTGCTATCAATACTGTAGTAAGCAAACCTGCCAGAGTTGGTCCAAAAACAAAGATACCCTGCCCGCCGCTGTACCAGGGCAGCCAGCTAATGAGAAAAGTAAGAAGAATAAAAAACAGCATGGGGTGTTTACGGATTATATTAAGCATGGGAATATCCCTCCAGTGTTTAATTATTAATTTTACTCTACGTAAGAACAGCATTGCTACTTATATTTATTTATCAGGTATACTATCCGAATTCATGAAAGCATCAATCTGCTGGTCAAGTCGACTTAAGTTCCCTTCACTCAGCAGATAATTTGTAAAGGAGAAAAATAATGACAACGATGAATGAAGCGCCTGCCAGGAAAGCACCTCTTCTGGATTGGGTGATTCGCCTGGTAAAAGGAGTGATGGTCGGTATCGGCTTTATTGTCCCTGGTTTATCGGGTGGAGTATTGGCTGTGGTTTTTGGTATCTATGAACCATTGATGAAATTCCTGGGGAATTTAAAAGAAAATTTTGTAAAGAATCTGCTCTTTTTCATCCCGGTAGGTATCGGTGGAATTTTAGGTGTGGTAGCTTTTTCAGCGGTGGTCGATTTTGCCTTTACCAACTATGC
>JAAZNS010000304.1 GCA_012798185.1 Chloroflexota bacterium
CTTGATATATTACGATTTACTACACTGCCCTCTGCTCGGTTTAATTTAATGATATAATTTTTCCCGCAAAAGGGGCCCGTAGCTCAGCGGCAGAGCGGACGGCTCATAACCGTTTGGTCGTTGGTTCGAATCCGACCGGGCCCACTTTTTATTACTTTTTTAATGTGCTATTATTAAATTATAGAAGTCTTCACTTACTAGGGAGGTAAGGACATGACAATAAAACATATTCCCATTACCCAAGAACAATTCAATTCATTAAAAACCACAGAAAATTGGAATATTGATGAAGTAGATAAATATTTTTGGGATTAGATCCCTGGTATTCAACGTTTACAAGATACTATTGCAATAATGGCAAGCGGTTCGTTTTCTGATCCGAGAATTATGCATTTTATAGATAATATTGTTGCAGGGATTGATGTATTAGCACATGAACCTAAACCCAAAATAAACAAAAAAGAAAAAGAAGGAAATGCATACCATTATGTATTTCAAAAAACTGGAAAAACCGAACTACCATATATAATGCATGGACCTTATAGAACTGAAACTATTGTCCCCCATTGGTTTGATTGTAAAGACATAGATAGTTACTGGAAAATTGATGATGAATGATCAGTTACATTTTCATTTCTAATATACGCTACAATTTTCTCTAATATTGGTAACATGTTAACAATTTCCGACTCGTTTACTTCTGATAATTTTTTCCAAGTTCAGCAATTTGCTTTTTACATCATTTTCGTTTAATATTCCATAAACCCCATCGGTAATTGATATATTTGAATGCATTAAATTTTGGCTAACGGCTTTCAGTGCAGGTATGTCTTTTGCTCTTTTTAATGAATAAACTGCATTTCCGTGTCTAAATTTATGGGGTGAATGGTAAGGTAGATTAACACGTTCCAACCAATCTTTTAGATCTTTACTTGCCCTTGAATTTCGAAATTCCCCAACGCCCTGCATACCTGATATTATTTTTCCAGTTTCAGGCGATATCGGTACAAACCAATAACCATCATTTCCGCAAACTTGCCTTACTTCTTTATCCCAATTTGACACAACTTCCAAAAGTTCAGGTAATTCAATTAAATAAGTCGTGGCATGTTTATTGAACTTAGTACGCACTCCAAGCTTTGGCCATTGCTTTATCGTCAAATTTACAATATCCACAGCTGATAATGGCAACGATACAAAAGAAAATAATAATAAAGCAATTCATCGGGTGAATCGGTTATTGGATTTTTTTTATCTGTCAGGATTTTTATTCCCCAATCAAAAATTTCCTTGTTTTTCACCACTTTTATAAAAATATTTCGTATTGGTTGGATGATCTTCATGAAGGAGTAACCAAACTCCAACCCTATGTACCAGCAGGCAGGGTGTGAGTGAAGCCTTGTGCTGCTCCGCTCTTCAGCATTGACAACAGCTTTGGCATCTGGGGTAAAGAATGCTGCGTTAGGGCGGGAGGGTGAATCTATACCTTTGAGCTATTTAACTAGACTATATAAAGACCCCAAACTAATCCTGATCAACATTCGAAACAGACTTTTAGAAAATTGGTATTATTTTTTTTGCTGATATTTTCTCTTCTTGGAAAACGAGAGCTTAGGATCGTTAGAGCATCTCCAAAAACCATGGTATCGATCTTGTTGGCTGGGATTTTAAAAGCAGGGGTTGTAGCCACCGTCAATTGGGGATTAGCAGTTGGAGACGCGATATTGGTTACGCCAATATCTTCAGCCTTATCGATCGTAACGATCTCAGTGGCAGTATTTTTTAAGAGAAAAAATCACAGCTCTTCAAACCAATGGGATGATATCAGACAAAAAAAAGGGCTGTCCTAAAAGTCGATTTTGTCATGTTGAGCGTAGCGAAACATCCCTTTTATGTAATGAATAGACCCTTCGCTTCGCTCAGGGTGACAGCCTACTTTTAGGACAGCCCCCTTTTTTTATATACTTCTTTTTCAGTATTCTTTTACTTCATAAGCTTAGAGCTCAACAAGGAAAGGAGGCGAGGGGAGTGGCCAAACCCTTTGGCTGCATAAGTCCGTTTTAATCGCCTTGCTTATGGCGAGGGGCGCAGCACTCCGTTTTCGTCACGCACGAGCGGCGCAGTCTGCGTGGGCAGCGGTGCACCCGGCATCTCAGAAACAGAGACGCCATACTTCCAATCCGGCGGACACACGGCAACATATCGGGCATATCCGCCCGTCCCGCCCTTTGGTTTGGCAAAACCGATGATGATCAACGCGCCGGTTTCAGGTACCTGATCCAAATTTGCTACACCCTCGGCTTGAGTGTAATAATTATGCATCAGCCAATATTCGCCTTCAAGATTTGGCGTGGTATCTGTATCTAGGGGTTCATGCCCATGGAAGAGTATCTTGCGCTCTTGATGCAGGAACTTGAGCGCATCCAGACTAACCCCCGGGAATGGAAATGCATTGAAACTTTCAATATCAGACCATCTCTTGTACCAATCCGAGCGTACCATCACCACTGCCCCTTCCGGAATTTTACCATTCTTGGCTTCCCAATCCAGAATATCCTGCACCTGGAGGTGGTAGCCTTGATCCTGGGCAACTTTATCGGCAATGCTGATCACCACCAGAGGTCGCACAGCATAGGTAGCAGGAATATCGCTGATGGTCGCTCCCAGATTATCCCAGTGAGCTGGCGGGTCGAGCTGGGTGCCATACTGGTCGGTTGGAATATCATAGGCGGTGGCTACAAATCCATGTTTTTCATAGGTAAATTCCTCCCCTTTTTCCACATATCCCTCGATCTTTTGACCCGCTACGGCAGGTTTAAACGTAGCATTCCCAAAGCCTGGCCAGACAGGTTGAACAGGCTCAAAGGCATGGGTGAGGTCAACATACTTCGCCTCTGTGAAGAAATCTTCATAGAGCTGCCATAAGCCAGGCAATTGCGGTTCAGGTTCAACCGTGGGCTCGAGGGTTGGTGTGGGAGGGACGATTTGAGTAACGACTTGAGTGACTACTTGTGTTACAACTTGGGTAATGACCGGAGCAGGCGGTTGTGTTGCCTGAGATGCGCAAGCTGTTATAAACAATATCCCCACGATGATAAAGCTTACCAGGGCTAGATAGGGTTTCTTCATGTCATCCTCCTTAAAATATCAGCCATCTCCATATTTATTTGTTTTCAAATGAAGCAATTCCCCTCGCGCTATGAGATGGTATTATATTCATTTTAAAAATAATGACAAGAGAAATTAGTGAAAATGATTAAAAGCAATCGGCATTTCCCCAAATCTAGATTCCAGCTCCAAACGAAATGAATTTGCCAACTTGTGTTGGGCATGTTTCATTGAGTAAAAATCAATGCCTGCCCCGGAAATTTCAATTTTCCCCGCCAGCTTCTTTCCTTTTTCAATTGTCGAAATGAACCAAAATTACTATTTACATGATCATGAAAATTGAATATAAAATAATAAGAATAAATTTCATATCTATCAACAAATATTGAAATGTATTCTGGTGGTATTTCGTATGGCTGAAACAGATTTTACCCAGTTACTCAACACGCTCATTCCTTTTGCACAGGAAATGATCTCCAAACACGGGGAAGTTATTCCCTTTGGTTCATCAATTGGCGTGGATGGCAAAATCAATCTCAATACTCCTTACGAGGAACATAACCGACCAACTTCGCAGCTGGTTATCGATATAATAACCCAGGCTTTTCGTAAAAGCGCCCGGGATGGGAAAATAAGAGCCGCAGGCATTTGCTACGACGTACAAACCATTCCTCCCGGGAAAAACAAAAAAACCGATGCGATCTGGATAACCCTGGAACAGCGCTCCGGTGAGGCTGTGGATGTGATCGTCCCATATAAAAAAAGGATATTCGGAAAATATTCTTACGGAAATTTCTTCACAACAAACCGCCGTCCTACTCTCTTTGTCCACGAGCGTTGAAATTCGCGCATAATTGCCAAATACAATTGGATGAGCCATCGTTGGTGGAATATTTACCAGTTCTGAGAAGGTGAGCACTGATCCGTTTGCCAGCAGCTCCTAAAAAGCTGCTCTCAAGCTGGAGGTTTCTCCCTATATGGGGGTAGCTCAAGGCATGCCTATCCCATTCGCCATAATTTGTTGCCAAAAAATTAAGCGAGTATATCCCCCTGAAGCGTACACATCGGATGATAATCCCATTCGCTTCGAAGACTTCTTTCACATTGAACCAACCTTGCGGAATATTTGATCAGAAGTAATCGCACCCGCTCCTATACTCAAATTTACCGCATCCAATGAGTCGACAGCTACCCTCGTCCTCACCAAGAGTCCTATCTTTTCTGCTAAA